>JBBTQT010000085.1:0-1065 GCA_038065575.1 Patescibacteria group bacterium | reverse complement strand
TATTGATTTGGCAAAGCAGGTATTTCAGCTACATGGAGTGGATCGCACGGGAAAGCAAGGTAGGACGAATAAGCGCAGCGCCATCCGTCACCATTGACCACACATTCCATCACATCACCACACATATTTCCACCCATCATTCCGTAACTTTCAACACCCTATCCAATTGCCCAAAACCCGCATTTCACCCACATCATTGTGGTATATTTTTTAGCAAAATTGGATAGGAATAAAAAATTTCTTTTTCAATGAAATTTATAATCTTGACGGATGGCGCTGCGCTTATCCGTCCTACACGTTAATTACACATTGACCTGATAACAATTTGACTCATACCTGACAAGCGCATAAAACAAGAAATAAGACCAACAGGGTCAGACTCGATAGGTTTCGAAGCTGACACTGCGCTACCATCAGGGCTACGACCACAGTTATTATTTCATCAGCACCTTTAGCGGCGAGCATTTGAAATATCACCGAAAACAACTCGGTTATTTTGATATATCCAAATTTGATAAAAATACAATGACTATGTTATTGTTGATTTTTTAATTGGATGTACGGTTATGCCGTACGCACATTCAAATGGATGCCATCAGCGTCAATAAATTTCGCGATAACCTGAAAAATATCGTTGAGAAAGTTATCAGCGAACATCAACCGGTTAAAATCACACGCCGGAGTGGTGAGGATTTTGTGATCATCAGCGCCGAAGATTGGGTGCGTGATCAAGAAACGCTTTTTGTGCTTCAGAATACGAACCTGATGCAACAAATTCTAGCCTCAACACAAACCCACGCCACAAAATCGGGATACACCCCATCAGATGAAGAAACCCAAAAGATCCTTGGTGTTTGAAGGCAATACGTGGGAAGTTTACGAAGCACTGAAAACGCGTGACCCGCGTTTGTACAAATCGCTTTGCAACATTCTGAGAGAAATGCTTCGCGATGATCCGACAACAGGTATTGGCAAACCGGAAATGTTGCGTCATAACCTGACAGGCTTTTGGTCGCGCAGGCTTAGCCAAAAAGACCGGGTGATCTACAAATTTGACGATCAATA
>JBBTQT010000084.1:0-5859 GCA_038065575.1 Patescibacteria group bacterium | reverse complement strand
TGAAATTGGGTCGCTTCGGAATCAGACAAAAACTCTTTTGTCTGTTCCTTCGCTTGCCAATTATACTCACTTTTTAATATTAATTCAAGAGGGCTTGCCTTTCGGGGCAAGCCCTCTTTTGAAATATCAGCGAATAAGTATATTTTTTATCTTGCGGCCAGGAGTGGCGTGGTTAATTCGTCAGCCAAGGCGCTAATATTCTCCGCGCTCTCATAAACTTCTATTTTGGGAATAGTGATAATCAGCTGATCCTTATAACCGTTAGCCATTAAAGCGCTCTTAGAAGTGAATCCTCTCTTCTGTCCGTTGATGATTAAGTAGATCGTGCCAGAATCGGCATATTTTACCAACACGCCATTTGGATGATTGGCAGATGAATCAATTATCTCGCCCAAGGGATAAGCAAACTTACTTAACAAATCATCCGGCACCCAAGTTACTAATTTCCATTTTGGATCCTTGTATAGAGCCTGATAAATAGCCGATGATTTAACGGGTCTTAACTTACCGTCCGAAACAACATAAACCGCGGAAGCGCTCTTGCCGTACAAAGACTGCTTGGTGCCGCGGAAGATAGAACCGTCGCGGAATGGAACCGAGTCGCCTTCGTCGTATTGCTCTAAAACATCTTTGGCTACGGTCTTAACTGTTGAGAAATTCTTTGGATAGCCCCAGGAATTATAAACAGCGCTATGCGGGAAGATATGGCGTTTGTTGTTTAAGATGAGATAAAGAGCGGAAGAATCAGCGGTTTTAACTAAACTCTTTTCTTTCAACACTTCAACAACGATGCCACCAATTTCCTCTAAGATAATGCCGCCTGAAGCGATGGAAGAAGTATTGTTAAGAACATCTCGAAATTTAACATAAACAGTCTTCTCGCCGTTGCCGGAACTTAACGACCAAACTTTAGTGAAAACAAAGGGCTCCCAATTCGCGCCGGAAAAATCTGAATTATTGCTAATTATCATTTCCATTGCTCCGCTGACCAATAAATTCAAAGTAACGTTGCGCGTAGAAGTTTTCACAACTCCGCTATTGATATTAACGGAAATATTGGTTGGTCCGACCAAGCCAGCGCTACCGCTGCCTCCGGCGCTACCGCTACTAGTAGTGGTAGTGCCCCCGCTAGGAGTACCGCTCATGGTAAATTGACCGCCGGTTAAACCGCCAGCCGTAAAGTGATTGCTGGTTACCGCGACAGTATTATTGATGGTGTCAACAACGGTGGATTTATAAGTTTCCCAAGTATTAGTAGTATCGTCAAAATATTTCGGCGTCACGTCGTTTTCGGTATAACCAGCCGCGGCAATCAAAGCCTCAGTATAAGGGAAGACTATCTTAACGTCATTATTGAAGCTGGTAATTTCTTGTCCGGTGGAATTTTTAGCCACAAAATCATAGCTAACACCAATCGATTTGTCTTTAGCGTCTGCTTTCACTTTTGTTTCTTCTATATCAATTGTGGGGGTGATGGTAACCGTTACCGTACCGCTTGAAGCTAAAGCGCCGGCCGGAATATCTAATTTTAAGCCATTGCTTAATTCTATGGTCTTGCTATCCGAAGCGCTGAAAGTAGTGGTTTTCGCGTCCGGCACAGCCACGCTGGTAGACACTAAGGTTAAATTTTTATCGCTGTTAGCGCCGGCAACTACCACCAAGTCAATAACCGCGCTCTGGTATAGAATACCATCAACAGAAGCTGAAGCTTGAATATGCCAAGTTCCGCCAGACTTAACCTTTAAAGCATAGTCTCCGTTAGTTGAGAACGCGCCGGTTCCTTTACTGTCGCTCCAAGCGTTAACCATCCCCTTTTTCTTTTCGCCGCTCAATAAAATTGAACCGGTAATCGTGGCGTCAGATTGGGTGAATTGCATATTAACGCCAGTCATATTAACATCCGCGACTGTTACGCTTTGCATATCCGGATTGATTAAATCTCTTGAATCCCATGGCGGAATGCCGACGCCGATTTTATAAGAACCAGCCGTAACATTTAAAGTATAAGCGCCGTTAGAATCAGTGAAAGCGCCTACGCCCAAACCTCCGGGGCCTTTGAATTGATTCATGGTCGCCGAATTGCCGTAGTCAACGAACACCCAAACCCCGCCCATACCAGCGCCATCAGGATCTTTGACCGTTCCGCTAATAGTTTTATCAAGCTTTTTGAGTTTAAAGTTACGCGTCTCTATAGTATTAGCTGATGTTGAGGTTCCTACATTCGCTGCCACTACTTTATATTTATTAGAACTGAAAGACATCATAGGATCAATAAAAGCGTCAACATACCAAGTCCCGGGAGCTACTTTCAATTCATATTGATCACTACTAGACGATGGCGCGAATTCGGTCATGGCCCAGCCGCCGCCATCTTGGGCGCCGTTAATAAACGCTCTGACGCCGGTAACTACCGTATCGGTTCCAACATCATAAACATCATTATCATTGACATCTAAATAAAATTTACCTTTGATCGTAGCGTTATTAGTGGCCACCACCAAATCAATTTCTTTGCATTTCGTGGTCGCGCCGCAGGTGTCAGTAGAGCCCACAGTTATAGTTTGCGTCGCGGTTAATGTATATTTTGAACCCGGCGGGGCATAAATACCTAACTCGTAGCTACCCAACGGCACTTTTATTTCGGTGTATCCGTTCATTAATCCGCCTCCGGCAAAACCGCCCTTATCCATACCTCCGCCCATAGCTCCACCGACAGCAGAACCGCCGCCAGCGCCGCCGCCGGCCATCTCCATCCCATCCATCATCTCCGGTTTGCCAAAATCAAGGAAGTCGCCGCCAACCGAGGTATCGCGCACCCAAACACCGCCCCAAATATCGCTAATCTTATTGCCAGCCGCGTCTTTTATTTTAACTTTTAATAATCCTTCCGCTAATTTCAACAAGAAGTCGTTATTGTCTGAAGTTTGGCTATCGGCGATTGTAATATTTTTAGGTCCGCCCTGATAAACATATTGAGAAGACATTGGCATTGCCATCAGACCCCAAGTGCCGGAACTAACCTGCAAATCAAAACGGCCTGTACTGGAATTGCTTAAAGCCGAAGCCCAACCAAAGCCGGTCATTTGCCAGGCGTTAATCATTACATTGCCCACCGGATTGCCGGCGGTATCAGTAATTGTGCCTTTAATATGAGAACTTTTACTTTTAAGATTTAAAGTTCCAGTGTCTGTTGTTTGTTCAGCAATGGCCTTAATTTTAACCGGAGTGGAAGCGGCGTAATTAGCGCCTTGCTCGCCCCAATTTGGATTAGCCACTAATTCATAAACACCGGCCGGCACTTTAAAGTTAAAGCGGCCGTTAGAATCAGTGGTACCGCCGTTACCCATGCCCATACCGCGATTAGCGTTAACCCAGGCGTTAGCAATAGCGGTAGCGCCGGTCGGATCTTTTACCAAGCCGGTAATAATGGCGTCGCAAGTTTCTACTTCAAAATTTTGCGATGAAGGTTCAATACTATCATCTTCAACGAAACTTATTCTTTTAGGCGAATCAGCATAAACCCAATCTGGTTGGGTTAAATTCCAATCAGGACGCACCATTACCCACCAACCGCCGCCGGATAATTTTAAAGTATAAGCGCCGCTGGCGTCAGTAGTGGTTTCAAAGTGTCCGCCGCCCATTTCGCGATTAGCTTCAACCTTAGCATTGGCTATCACGACCCCGCCTGTCTTTTTGGTAACAGTTCCGGTTAAAGTTTTGGTAGGTGAAGTTAAGGTAATTAAATTATTATTTAGAGTAGTACCATTTCGTTTAATCGCGCCTGCGTTATTAACAATATTAACCGTTAATCCGGACGGCTGGATATAAGCCTGCGTGCCGCCCCAAGGCAAATTAATTTCAATAGATAAACCGGTGCTATTGGCCTCAAGCCCGCCGATACGGAAATAACCCTGATCGTCAGTTGAGCCACCGCCTTGATTCTGCCACATTTGATCGTGAACCATAATCCAAGACCAAGCCACGGCCACGTCATCGGCGTTGCCGGCTATGCCATCAACCCCCGGATTCATCACCCGACCAATAACCTGCGGAACGCCGAGATAAAGCTTACCGCCAGTGCCATAAGTCGTTCCGATGTTTAAGGCCTGACCATCAGCTATAGCTTGAGAAATTTCAATACCTGCGTATTTTTTCGTGGCATATTGGCGATACGCGGCCTGTTCTTCCGCGGATCCCCAACGCGGGGGTTCAATTTCCAGAACATAATTACCGGCTACCACGCCGCCGAAAGAAAATTGACCATCTTGATTAGTGTTGGCTCCATACCAACCACCCGGACCCTGCATTGGACCTTCAATATGCAAATTGACCCAAGCATTGGGAACCGGAATCAAATCAGTAGCTGACCGATAAACCGTGCCAATAATATTAGGACTGGTTAGAATTATATTTTTTGTTCTTGACGATTGGGCACTGGTAACAGTTACAGAAGCCACTTTTCGAGCGCAAGCGGTTGCGCCGCAACCGCTATACGGATTAGCTTCCACCTCATAAGAACCCGCGCTAACGCTGCCAAGAGCATAATAACCGTTCTGGTCGGTTTGAGACCATTGCTGATCTCCGCCCATCTGACCGGCTATTCTTAAATTAACACCCACGTTTGAAACGCCCACCGCTTGATTAGCGTTAGCGCAATTAGCCTCGCTGGTTCCCGGCTTGCAAACACGCCCGGTTAAACCATTCACGCTCGGATCTAACATTAAAATAGTTAATTGATTGTTGGCTATACTCAAACCGCTACTCGGATCAAGATATTCGGAAACTGTCGCGCCGGCAACCGTAACAACGATGCCTGATGGAGCGGCATAAATACTGCCCCAAGCTTGATTGACCTGTAAACGCCAAGTGCCGTCCGGAACGTTAAGACTGAATGATCCATTTTGTTGAGTCTGGCCGCCATAACACTGACCAGGATTTTGATATGGACACAAGTCAAGCCAAACATGCGCCTGGCCGGTCACGCCGGTCGGATCTTTGATTGATCCGCTCACATTCGGAGTTGATAAAGATTTAACCCCTAAGTCATTACTGGTCGCTGAAGTGATGGAAACCGAGAAAGAAGTGGTGGCGCAACTTGAGCCAGCCACCGGCTGAATACGTAAAGTATATGTACCGATTGATACGCCGCCAAATTTAAATTTACCGGAGTTGTCGCTGTTGGAACCATACCCAGCGCCGTCTTTTTGCAATTCCACCCAAGCATTGGCTTCATTAACGCCGTTGCACTGCGCGCTTCCAAAAACATTAGGCAAAGAAAAGCGCAAGGCCCCGCTAACCGCTTTAGCGTCATTATTAAGATTAGTCACTCCGCTCGCGTTAACGATTAAACCTTGAATGGTGGTTCTCGCGTAACCGGCGAAACTACCAGACATCGGCGGTTCAATTTCTAAAACATAATTAGTACCAGCCGGAGCGCCGCCAAAAGAAAAATTTCCGCTTGAATCAGTGTTGGTCCATTGCTGATATGACCAATCCTGCGTATGCAAACCAACGCTGGCATTAGGCACTACAGTATTGGGGACAGGATTAGCATCAGAAGCGTCGGACGGCGTTTTAATTGTGCCCGTAACATTGACGATGGTTAAATTAATAGTTTTATTAGTGATAGTTTCATTGAGAGTCAAACATTGACTGCCCGCGCCTTTTTGATAACCCAATTTTTGTGAATGATAATCTCGCGGTTCAACTTCAATAATATAACATTGATTAGAAGAAGTATTCGGAACATAAACTTTCCAAACGCCGTTCTGGTCGGTTCTGGCTCTTTGGGCTATGGTCCAATCATTATTATGAACCACCACCTCCACGCCTTCTATCATTGCCGTTCCTGCGGGATTA
>JBBTQT010000083.1:0-5943 GCA_038065575.1 Patescibacteria group bacterium | reverse complement strand
ATTATTGAAGAGTCAGTCGCGGGCGTCCGGAAGCCGTATTTTCTTCATGTCGGCACGATTAAAGAGAGGAAAAACATCTTAACAGCGGTAAAAGCGTTTTCTTTGTTTAGGGAAGGAGGAAAAAATGATTTTAACCTGGTGATTGTCGGCAAGGTAAATCCGGAGAGTCCCTATGTAAAGAAGTTGTTTGAATTGGTGGAAGAATTAGGATTGAAAGACTCGGTGATTTTTACCGGTCACATTACTGACGGGCAGATGTCTAATATTTATCATCATGCCCGAGCGTTGCTGTTTCCTTCGCTCCTTGAAGGATTTGGTTTTCCGGTGCTGGAAGCGATGAATTGCGGTTTGCCGGTAATCACCTCGGACAGGGGATCACTCGCGGAGATCAGCCATGGTGCCGCGATTTTGGTGGATCCTCTGAACGCGGGCGAGCTGGCGGCGGCCATGAAGAAAATAATCGAGGATCAAGAATTGAGAATGAATCTCGTGGTGAAAGGCCGAGGACGCGCTGAACAATTTAGTTGGACAAAGACGGCGCGAGAACTGGAACAGCTCATATTTCGCGATTCTATAATTGGCTAAATTATAATCAATTTTTTATGAATATATTTGAAAAAATCTACGATCGGAATAAGTGGCGATTCGGCTCCGGGGAGGGCTCATTGGAAAAATACACGCGCGGATATGTCCGCTTTCTGGAAAAATTTTTGGCGGAACGCGAAATTGGGAGCGTTTTGGATTTTGGTTGCGGCGATTGGCAATTTTCCAGCCGCGTTAATTGGGGCGCGGTCAAATATCACGGAGTTGATGTCGTGAAAACCGTGATTGAAACCAATCAAAAAAAATATCAGGACGATACAAAAAAATTTTCCCTTATCGGCGAAGATACGGATCTCCAACCGGCGGATTTATTTATCGCCAAGGATGTATTCCAGCATTGGAGCAATGAAAAAATAGTGAATTTTTTACCTCGTCTGGCCAAATTCAAGTACGCGCTCATCACCAACTGCGGCGATCTTTACCGGTGCCAAAACGCGGGTATTGAAAATGGCGGTTTTCGCACCTTGGATTTATCAAAAAATCCCTTCGCGCTCAAAGGAGAATATGTTTTTTCTTTCAGAACCAGGCCTGCTACCGTAAAAAATTTGGTGAAATGGTTCCTGCCTTATCAATGGGGCGGATTGGATTACAACAACAAGAAAGTTTTCTTGATTGACAATACCAAGTGTGAGTGACAAGAGTTTTTTTTCTATTGCGATTAAATTGATGAAACGAGCCATACCGGATCGTTTTTTTCCAATACTCATAGACTTGAAAAACAGCGTGTTCGGAAAATACGAAAAATCTTATTATTCGCAATTCGGCGAGGATGTGGTGCTGAGTCGGATCCTCCGAGAAAGACAAGGCTTTTACGTGGACATTGGCGCTTATCACCCGAAACATCTCTCCAATACTTATTTGCTTTTTAAGAAAGGTTGGCGGGGGATCAATATTGATCCGAATCCCTATGCCATCAGACTTTTTAATAAATATCGAAAAAATGACACCAACCTCGCTGTGGGCATTTCAAGGGAAAACGCCGTGAGAAAATTTTATTTGTTTTCGCATTCCAACTGGAATACCTTTTCCTCGGAAAAAGCGGAACAATGGAAGAATCGAATTGATGTGCGTTATTTGGGCGATCGGAATGTGAAATGTTTGCCGATCAGCGCGGTATTGGATCAATATGCTCCGGACGGCGCGGTGATCGGCCTCATGAACATCGATGTTGAAGGACTGGATTTGGAAGTTCTGGAATCCAATGACTGGCGAAAGTACCGGCCGATAGTGATTGTGGTTGAATGCGCCAACTTTAATCCGGCGCGGCCGGAGTCTTCCGGCGTTTATCAATTTTTGATCGCTCAAGGCTACCGGCTTTTTGTTTTTTTGGGTTTGTCTCTAATTTTCGTCCGAAATGAAAAATGACGATGCTTCAGGAAATATCAATGTGTACCTCGGGGAAATTTTGACGGATATTCCGGTTATTTTCATATTATCGGAATTGGTAGGACGCGACGGGTTGAAAAGCAGGAATTTATGGAATTTTTTTAAGGCGGACGCGGGAAAGCCAAGGTTCGATTTTTTGAAGGTTGTCAATAACCCAGATGAAGCTGATTTTTTTCTGGTTCCTCATAATTATTTCATCTTGAAGAACCGGCTGGGGAAGAATAGTTCATACTTGTCTGAACTCGTTCATTTGGCGAAAATCCATGGTAAGAAAATTTTGGTTTTGGCCATGGCCGATTCGGACGAATATATTGGCATTGAGGAATCAATTATATTCAGACAATCGCAGTATGGGTACAAAAAAAGAGCCAACGAAATCATCATGCCTTTTTATACCGCCCCCGCTTATTCGGATGATTTTATTCATCATCGCGAGGATATTTGGCGGAATATTTCATTCAGAAATAAAGGCGCGAAGCCGGTCGTGAGTTTTTGCGGTTGGGCCGGGTTTCCATCCATTTTTCGGAGGTTCACATACTACGCGAATGTGGCGGCGCGCGATTTGGAAAAATTTATTCTTGGTCGCAAGCAGGCTGATCTTCATAAACGGGGAATTTATTTCAGAAGGCGAGCGATTGCCGCCCTTAAAAATTCAAAATCAGTGGATACGAGTTTTATTATTCGGAAGTCATATTCGGCGCAAAGAGGCAATGACGGTCGGGACAGTATTTCGCCGATGGCGGCGGAGGCGCAGTATGTGGAAAATATCATTAATTCCGATTTTGTTCTTTGTCCGAAGGGTAATGGCAACGGTTCAATTCGGTTTTATGAAGCGTTGTCGCTCGGACGATTTCCGGTGTTAATCAGTACCGACTGCGTGCTTCCGCTCGCGGACATCATCCAATATGATAAATTTGTTGTGAATGTTGATTACAAAGAATTGAATGATTTGGAGAATCGGATTATAGCGTTTTATCGCGGCCTTAGCGACGATGAATTTCAACGACGGCAAATTTTGGCGAGAGAAGCGTTTGAATTACTGCGACCGGAGGCTTTTTTCAAGACAGAGCTGTGGCGATGTAAATCTCGTTTTTATGACAAAAAAACATCTTAATGTCGTGAGTGGCGTGGATATAGAAGAAATCTCGCGGTTTAAGAAATTAAGCCTGATTAAGGACAAAAATTTTCTGAGTAAAATTTACACCAAGGCCGAATTGGACTATTGCTTCGGCAGATCAAATGCCGGAGCGCATTTGGCCGGCCGATTCGTTGCCAAGGAGGCGGTCTACAAGGCACTATCGGCGCTGGGCCGAGCCGTTGACTTGAAAAAAATTGAAATTTCTTCTAATATAGCTGGTGTGCCGATGGTCAAATTGCGCGATTTAAGGCTAGCCGGACTTAGTGTAAGTTTAAGCATTTCGCATTGCCGGAACTGGGCGGTCGCTTTTGCCCTGGTTGTTTATGATAAACCTCATAAAAAAAATCAATGAAAAAAATCCCCAAACCCTGTCGGATTTTTTCGCTTTGAGCGGGGAGATAAAAAAGGAATTGCCGGGATTGGAGCCGAATCGCCGGATTAAAATCACATTTTTGTCCAGCTTCACTACTCGCGGTTTTGAGGAAACCTTGCTCGTGAAGTGCTGTAAGGCCGGCATAGTCCCCGAAATATACATCGCGGATTACAATCAATATAATCAGGAGATATTGGACGATAGTAGTGGCTTATATGAGTTCAATCCGGATTTGGTGATTGTTTTCATAGATGTGAGAACATTGCTCGGAGAATTGTTTTTTTTGCCCTATACTCTAACCGATGAAGCGCGACGGGCTTGGGCAGAAGAGCAGGTTCGGAATTTGGGTTTTTTGATTGATAAACTGAAATCAAAGCTTAATGCCAAAATATTATTTCATAATTTTGAAACTCCCGGACATTCACCTCTCGGAATTCTGGAAAATAAGCAGGAGTTCGGCTTGGTGGAATCCATAGAATGGTTGAACGCCGAATTGCGGAACCGATATAAAAAAGACAGTCAGGTATTCATTTTTGATTTCAACGCTTTCGCTTCCGATATCGGCAAGCGCGATTTGATGGACGAAAAGATGTATCACTTGGGGGATGTCAAAATCGCTTTTGACAATATACCGATATTATGCGAATCATACTTGGCTTATATCAAGCCGATCGCGTCCAAATTCAAGAAATGCATTGTCCTGGATTTGGATAATACTCTGTGGGGAGGCGTGATCGGCGAAGACGGCTTGTCCGGAATCCGGATCGGACCCACTCCCGGCGGTCGTCCGTTTATGGAGTTTCAAAAACATCTGTTGGCTCTTTTCCAACGCGGAATTATTTTGGCGATCAACAGCAAAAATAATCCGGACGATGTGCAAGAAGTTTTCGCCAGTCATCCGGACATGATTTTGCGGGAGGAACATTTTTCGGCGGTAAGGATTAATTGGGAGGATAAAGCGTCCAACATCCGGGCGATCGCCGCGGAGTTAAACATCGGCGTTGACAGTCTGGTTTTTTTTGATGACGACAAAATGAATCGCGAATTGGTGCGGATGGAGTTGCCGGAAGTGATGGTTGTCGATCTGCCGGAAGACCCCGCCCTATATGCCAAAACCTTGCTTGGTATCCACGACTTTAATATCCTTCAACTCACTGAGGCCGATAAAGAAAAAAGTAAATTATACGCTGAAGAACGTCGCCGCAAGGATTTTCAGGTACAGGCGACGGACATGGATGATTTTCTTTCCGGTCTTGCCATGGAGATTGAGATTGAGGAAATGAACGATTTCAATCGGCCTCGTTTGGCGCAACTCACTCAAAAGACGAATCAGTTTAATCTGACCACTCGCCGCTATACCGAGGAACAATTGGAAGATTTTCGGAAAAAAGGCGATCGTATTTTTTCCATCCGCGCGAAAGATAAATTCGGCGATAGCGGTATTATTGCGGTGGTTATTATCCAAAAGAAAATTGATGATTGGTTGATTGATACTTTTCTCATGAGCTGTCGCGTCATTGGTCGAAAAATTGAAAACGCGATTTTGAGCCACCTGATTCGTCTGACGCGAGAAATGGGAGCGCAAAAATTACATGGCGGCTACTCGCCCACGGAAAAAAATTCTCAAGTGCAAGATTTCTATAAAAATAATGGTTTTCAGGCAGAGGAAGGTTCTCACTTCGCGCAAAACTGGGTGTATGAAGTAAGCAATGAGTATGCCACTCCGGGGTTCGTTAAAATTATCATTAAGCAATAATTATGAGCAAATTGAAAACGATTTTGTCCAAGATTCTAAACCTGGACGAAAATTCAATCAACGACGCGACATCCCCGGACAATGTGGAGTCATGGGACTCGTTTAACGGTCTCATGATCGTGTCTGAATTGGAGTCCGCGTTTGGCGTTAAATTCACCATGGACGAGGTGGTGTCCGTTAAATCCGTCGGAGAAATAAAGGCCGCGCTCGCGAGGCATGGCGCCGTTTTAGAAGAATAATAACTATGGAATTTTCTGAAATTGAAATCGGCGCCGTTTATTCGTTCGCGAAAATAGTTTCCCGCGACGATGTGTTAAAATTTGCCGGATTAAGCGGTGATTTTAATCCCTTGCATGTTGATCCGGCCTTTGGCGAACGGAACATTTTTAAGGCCAATGTCGTCCATGGCATGCTCCTTGGCAGTTTTTTTTCCGCGTTGGTGGGGATGTATTGTCCCGGAGAGAAATCATTGTATTTGAGCCAGACGCTCAATTTCAAATTGCCGGTGTTTATCGGCGATTCAATAATCGTGAAAAGTACGGTGATGGACAAAAGTGAATCCATCAAAATAATCGTCCTGAAAACTGAAATTTTGAAACAGGATCAAGTGGCGGTTTACGGCGAGGCCAGGGTCAAAGTGCTGGATGAATCATTTAATTTTTTTGATATGAAAACCGCGATTGTATT
>JBBTQT010000082.1:0-1252 GCA_038065575.1 Patescibacteria group bacterium | reverse complement strand
CCACCCGCTCGGCCAAGGTCATTTCATTTAATTCCTGTTTGGAAATTTTTACAAACTCCATTTCCGGTTTCACGATTTCTTTCAAAAAAGTCGCGATCTCCCATGGAGTAGTCACCCCAGGATTGCAGACATTGTAAACTCCGACCAGATTCTTCTCGACCATTTCATTCGTTACCTCCAGCAGATCCTCCACTACCGTACAAGAATTTGGCGTATCAACGAATTTGTTATAGGTAAGCATTTTAGTAAGAGCGTTCCTTGGATCAACCTTAGCCGACAGTAGTTGTCTGGGACGCAAAACCAAAACTTTCAGATTACTCCTTCTGCTCCGATGCATCAACATTTCTTCCGCCCAAACCTTGGTCCAGGAATAAAAACACAATGGGCTGGGTACTACCGCCTCGGTTTGCGCGTCCTCGGCGGACTGGCTCTCCAACACACAACCGCTTGATAAATGCACCA
Source organism: Patescibacteria group bacterium (assembly GCA_038065575.1). GTDB lineage: Bacteria > Patescibacteriota > Patescibacteriia > Magasanikbacterales > UBA922 > JBBTQT01. The sequence continues at coordinate 790 of JBBTQT010000082.1, read as the reverse complement.
GATAGATGCTTTTTTCCTGACAAATTTTGCCGACAATATCGGCTCCCAGCGTATTTATTTCAAAACATTCGGTCTTATTTTGCTCGCACCAATCAATGTTGGTTTTGGCGGCCGTATGAATAACCAGATCAGGAGAGAATAATTCTACAATCGCTCTAACACTTTTTTCATCTCGGACATCAGTTTTTGAATCCGTATTCAAAACTTCAATTCCTTTTTTTTGAAAATATTCGCGATAATATGTTCCAAGTTGACCGTTGCCGGTGATTAAGATTTTTTTTGGGTGCATATCTTCAAATATTATGTGTCCCTTGTCATTCCCGCGAAGGCGGGAATCCAGGAAACATTGGTTGTAAATAAACTCGGTTGTCTGGATTCCCGCCTTCGCGGGAATGACAAAAAAAATCTATCTCGTAGTATACTGCGATTCATAATACTTCAAATAGTCACCGTTCTTGATTTTCTTCCACCACCATTCATTATTTTTATACCACTCTACCGTCTCTTTTAATCCTACCTCGAAGCTTTTTTCCGGCTTCCACCCCAATTCCTCGGTTAATTTGCGGTGATCAATGGCATAGCGCCGATCATGCCCGGCGCGATCCTTCACTCTTTCAATCATTTCCTCGCCTTTGTCCAGATATTCCAGAATCAATTTGGTCAGTTCAAGATTGCTGATCTCTTGACCGGAGCCGATATTATACACCGCGCCCGCCGTGGCGGAATGCAAGATAACATCAATCGCCCGACAATGATCGCTCGCCTGAATCCACTCGCGGACATTACTCCC
>JBBTQT010000081.1:0-18090 GCA_038065575.1 Patescibacteria group bacterium | reverse complement strand
AATTACGAATTACGAATTACGAATTACGAATTACGAATAACATCTACCTCCACGGGGATTTTTTTGAAGCGGATTACAGCCTCCATCGCGCCGATGAAAATGGCGCTGTAGAAACCATCAGCCATGAGGCTGTTCCGGAAGAAGGGGATGGCCATGAGATAGCTTTGTGCCAGGCCTGATAAATTGTGAGTGTACATCGTGCCGAATGCCCAAACCGCGGCGTTGGTAATTAAAAAAAATAATAATGAGCCGGATAAAACTCCGGCCAGTATGGTGCTGAATTTTTTATTATTTCTTACAATTTGTCCGATCGCGGTCATGAGGAGAAAACCAATGTAAACCGAGGCCATTATCATTGGGCTGTAAAAACCGATTATCAGGTCGCTGACGAACATCATCGCGAGTGGCAATGAATAGGCGTATTTTCTCGGCAAATATATTCCGGCAAAGAAAGCCAGCGCGCCCACCGGCACAAAATTTGCCGGATGCGCCACCAAACGAGAGAACACGCCGATTGTAAGTAAAATTATGGCAATAATAGCGGTGAAGTTTCCTTGATTTTTTTTCATATCAATTTTGATTTTAGTCAACGGGATTATAGCAGACTTTGCAGGAACCGCCAACCGAGGTAGAGACCAAGACCGCCCCCGAGGGCAACCGACCCGCCGAAAATTCCCTTCGCGATTTTGACGGTTGTGCTAGTTGTTGGCTTTAATTCAGAGTAATTCGCGATTTCATTGAATCCTGATGTTTCCAGGCTGTCGGTTGTTGGCTCTCCAATAGTCGGGCTGGGAGAGGTGACAGCAGTTGGTTCAATGGGCGTGGCGGAAGTTGGACGAGTTGGTTCAGTTCTTGGTGAAGTAGTGGCTTTCGGGGTCTCGGCAGTGGCAATCGTAAGCGTCGGCGCGACCGCCTCTGCCTCGGTTGTCGTGGCAATAATTTCAGTAGAGGATGGGAATGAATAATCTATTAAATTTGGTTGGATTCTCATGAGTAATGATGATGACGGCGACGAGGTGGTGAGTGGCGTGGCGGGCGGGCTGATGAGTGTGGATGTGACGATAATAATTGGAGATCCGTTCGCAGCCGGCACGAAGTTAACATTTTGGCGCGCGGGCAGGATGATAGGCCAGTATTTGCCAAGTAGTGCCGGAACAGCATGCTTGGTGGCAAACCAATCCACTGTTCCCGGCATCCAGACCGACTCATAGTATCCGGCGCTGTTCAAATTATTTACGAGAGAGTGCCAAGGGTTTTTTGACGCTGAATTATACCATTGGTTTTGACCCTCGCCGAGAGCGTTAATTCCCATCATCGCCCAGCCGGTGGACAATGGATCACCCCAACCGCCATCGGCAGTTTGCTGATTGCGTAGATAATTTTTCGCTCTGTCAAAAAAGTCGTTTGAAATATCGCTGCCGTTTTTTTGAGCGTAGGCAAGAGCGTTAACCGTCGCGCCGGTAATGTCGACCCCGGCCCAGCCCGCCCAGGTGGAAGCGCCGTCCGCGTTTTGATCAGCCAGGATAGCGGCGATTATGTCGGTGATAATCGTCTCGTTCGCCTTCGCGCCGACGGCGGTTAGGGCGATGAGCGCGAAAACATCATCATTCACGCCGTCCAGTCCGTATTTATTATTTTGATAACACTCCGCGCTCTCGATTTTCCCGCTCATCGCCATTATTTGATTATCGTCCACGCTAACCCCTGCGGCTAAAAGAGCGAGAATATGGCGCGGATAACTGGCGCAAATGTTGAGGTCGCTCGCGTCGGTGAAATTATATGCGCGTGCGAAGTCCAATAGCGACCGATCGCCATTTTTTATATCGTCCGCGTATTCGCCATTTGCGGCAAAGGCCATTATCGCCCAATCGGTAATTCCGCCATCAATAATTTTACCGTCGGTCGCTTGTTGTGATTTCAAGTAATTCAAAATTTTGTTGACGGCGTCGTTGATCTCCGTCGCGCTGATTGATTTGTCAATCGGGGAACCGCCGACGCCTCCGGATTGCGTCGTTTGGTCGGTGGAGGTGGTCGTGGCCACTGTCGGAGCGTCAGTGACCGTGATGGTGATAGGATTACTCCATTTGCTGTAATCGGGCGGCGCGATCCGTGCGAAGAATGTGCCGGTGGAGGCGAATAAGTAATCAACCGTGCCGAGGGAGGCGGAGGTAATAGTGGCAATAGTCAGATTGGCATCCCACCAGCCGGTAGAATCGGGATTGGTTACAGAAATATCAATCGTGTCATTGCCGTCAGTCGTCCACGGGTTCTGTAAATTATCAGATTGGTAGCGCCAGGTTTGAAGAGTGGTAGTCGCGCCGATTGGAAAAGTGGAGGTGCTGGCCGTGATTTGCCACGGTGTGGAAAAGTAGAGATAAATCGATTCGCCTCCTTGGAGCAGATATTTATCCAGGCCGACACTAGGATAGATGCCGTCAACCGTATAATTCCAATTGTCGCAGGCGACGGTGGTTGTGGTCGTCTCAAAAGTTAAACAACGCAGGTAGAAACTGTCCCAGTCGCTGTTATAAACCGCGTCGGTGATTGCGAACATCTCGCTCATTTTGTCCGCGTTGACGAGAGTGGAGAAGACGGTACTCGTTCCGAATAAGTCATGGTTAATGCCGTTCACCGTGTCATAGTAGGTGGTAGTTACGAGAGGAATTTGGCCGGAATAGATCATTGTGTCCTCGTAGCGGATGTTCAAGGCGGCGCTTGGCGTTGTTTCGGCGGTTTCAGTAATTCCGGGCGTTTCTTCGGTGGTGGATGTTCCTGATTCAGTCGTAGTCACCGTGTTGGTTGCCGGCGTGGAAGTAGCGACCTCGTCTTCGGCTTGCGCGCTGAAGCCGATGAATAGATATAAAAATAATGAAATAAGTATAGTCGCTGTCAGTACTCTGAAAAAATTTTCCGTTTTAGAATTTTGATTTTTCATATTTCCAAGTAATTACATCATTTGGTTTAAGGATCGATTGCGATACGCCGATTTTGGCCGATACCCCATTCAGATAGTAGATCCAATAAATTCCTTTTTTTTGGTCATTTTTAATTCCATTGATTTCGTTAACGAATTTGCCGATTCCCGGGTAATCTATGGTCTGAAAAGTGATTCTACCTTCGGCCGCGAACTTGCTCATCGCCTGATAAACGGTAGTGTTCGGCGCAAAGACGGCTTCGATTGATTGATCGCCCACAACCAATGTAAATGGCGCGATTTCCTGGCTATTATTTGACGCCAATGGTATCTCTTCAATATTTTCCGCGTCGGATATTTCGGTAGAGGTGGAACCCGGCTGGGGATTTGGAGCCGGTAGATTTAGTTCTTTTTTCGCTCTCAATTTTTCCGAAATGGGAATGTCTTCGGAGTTTGATTTTTCCTTGGCATCTTCTCGGACAACGGTCGTAGCGCCGGTCTGGCTGATTGGATAATTTGTGATTTGGCTAATTTCGGACGGATTGAAATAGGCCAGAAAACCACTCCCGCCGGCGACAATCAAAAGAGCCAACCAGAGGAGAATAAAATGCCGATGTCGGGCGTAGAACTTGTTCATACTAAAATAAAAAAACTTTCCCCGCGGGAAAGATTATAGGTATATAAAATACTCAAAAAATCGCTTCCTGCTCGGGAACTCTCAATAATGAAGACCGGACTTGTTCTCCTGATTATTTTAGAAGACATTACCGTTGCGGCACAGTGAAGGAATTCCAGAATTGGTTACCTTACTTCCACATTATTGAGGTTGAATTGTGTGGTTAGTGTAGACCCGTGTTTGGAATCTGTCAAATTGGGTTGTGCACAGAATAATTTGTCAAAATCGTGGGGGGGGTGGTATTATTAAAGGAATGTTTTCAGTTAATTATTTTAATCTTAAGTACACAAGTATGGTACATAAATCAGACAGCAGTGTCGGCACATCAGAAGAAGGAGAAGTTTCGCATGAAAGTATAGAGGAATTTAAGAAACGCGTACTCGCTCTCACCGGGATGCATTTTGAAGATATACCAAAAGGCGAGCCGGATGATGCTAATCTCCACATTTTTTGTCGCTGGGGGGATATCTACGTGGTAGGCGTAGATCAGAACCCGGAAGAGGATCGGGACGGAAATAAAATATATAAGGAATTCAGGGTGGTTGATCTCTCGCAAACCTAATCTGGTCTTGTAGTTTTGGCCAATGATCAAGACCCAAATAGCTACGCAAGAAATCAAATGAATGAAAAATCAAGCTTTTTTAGCTTTTAATTTGCTGTAAATTAAACCTTGATTTTTCCTCCACAATACGCTAAACTCCGCCGTATATGTGGATTACCAACATTCTTCAAAAAAATAAGCCAATTTTGGCATTATCCCCGATGGCCGATATGACCGACTCGGCCTTTTGTCAAATTGTCCGGCAAATCGGCGGCGCGGATATTGTGTTTCGGGAAATGGTTTCGAGCGAAGCGGTGGTGCGCGACAATGTCAAGACAATGGGCATGACGGATTTTGTTTCGGCCGAGCGACCGATTGTCCAGCAGATATTCGGCTCTGATCCGCTCGTCATGGCGCGCGCGGCCGCGATTGTGATGGAACATGCCAATCCCGAGGGGATAGATATCAACATGGGCTGTCCGGTCTACAAAATAACCAGCAATTTCAACGGTTGCGCCTTGATGAAGGAGCCGGAACGGGCCGTGGCGATAATCAGGGAAATGAAAGGTGCCATCGGAACAACTCCTCTCTCGGTGAAAATTCGTTTGGGTTGGAGCGACCCTGATGATTTTAAGCGATTTATTCCGATAATTGAAGATGCCTGAGCGGATTTGATTACCATTCACGGCCGTACCAAAGCGCAAGGATACAGCGGTGTGAGCGATTGGGCGCGCATTGGCGAGGCCAAGAAAATCGCCCGCGTTCCATTACTCGCGAATGGCGATATTCATCATCCGAATCAAGTGGCCGAGGCCTTGCGTATTACCGGCGCAGATGGAGTGTTAATCGCTCGGGGCGCGCTCGGTAACCCCTGGTTTTTTCGGGAAGTATCCAATCCGGAAGTAATTACAATGGAAGAAAGATGTCGGGTGGTGCTCGCCCACGCCGATCGCCATCTCGCCCAGTATGGCGAGCGGGGCATGACTACTTTCCGCAAGCATCTGGCCTGGTATTTCAAGGGCGATAGAGTGACGGATCTGAAAAATGCCAAGGAATTGCGTATGAATCTGGTGCGAGTTTCCACACTGGCGGAATTGAAGCAATTACTTGATTCCATTGTCTGAAATCTCGGTCATTTTTTACCGAATTTCAAGCGAAAAATCGCTCCGAAAAATTCCAGAATATCTCGCCCGCCCAATTTTGATTTTCCCTCGGCGCGATCCGTGAAAATCACCGGAATCTCTTTGATTTTAAGACCGTTTTGTTCGGCGCGATAAAGTAATTCTTCCTGAAAGGCGTAGCCGTTGCTTTTGATGCTGTCAACGCCAATCGCTTCAAGCGCCCCTCTGCGGAAACAGCGGAATCCGGCCGTCACATCTCGGGTTTTCAGTCCCAAAATAATTTTGGAAAATAGCATCGCTCCCAGGCTGGTGAATTTTCGCCATAAGTTCCAGCCGATAATCTTTCCGCCCTTAATTCGCCGCGATCCGATCACCAGATCCGCTTTGGAATTTTCCATTTCAAAAATCAGGCGGGGCAGATCGGCCGGGTCGTGCGATAAATCCGCGTCCATTTCAAAAATTAGATCAGCTCCGAGAGCCAACGCTTTTTTGAAGCCCGCGACATAGGCGGAACCAAGCCCGAGCTTGCGCATTCTCTTGATCAGATGGATCCGAAATTCCTTAGCCATAATTTCGACCGTGGCGGCGGTGCCATCCGGAGAATTATCATCCACAATAATCACTTCCAAATTGGCGATTTTCAAGGCAAAAATGCGGTGGAGGAGGACAATGATATTGGCTCGCTCGTTGTAGGTGGGAATGACAATAATCGGTTTCATAATTTGGCGTTTTTTTCCGCGCATAACACCGTGTTCCAAAGCAGGCGGGCGACCGTGATCGGCCCCACCCCGCCCGGAGTGGGCGTGACAAAACCGGCCTTAACGACCGCTTCCTCAAAATTAACATCGCCGAACATTTGGTTGTGAACAAAATCAACGCCGGAATCAATTACGATCGCTCCCTCTTTGATCATCTCGCCGCGAACCAAATCCTTTTTTCCAACCGCCGAAATCAGAATATCCGCCTGCAAACATTTTTGTTTAGTGTCCACCGTGCGACTATTGCAGGTGGTGACGCTCGCGCCCATATTCATTAGTATAATAGCGAGGGGTTTTCCCACCAAAGCGCCGGTGCCGAGAATCGTAACATTTTTTCCGGACACCGGAACCCCCAAATTTTCCAGTATCGCCATTACTGCGCCGGGGGTGGGGGGGAGGATCGTGTCATCGCCCTTGACCAGTCGCCCCAGGTTGGCGTCCGTTAGACAGTCAACATCATATTCCGGCCGGATGGCATTTAGCACTTCGTCGGTAAACAGTGGTTCAGGGAGAGGTAATTGCACAATCAGCCCGGACAGCCTGGCGTCAGTCTGGATTTCGTTAATTTTTTCAATGATTTTTTTCCTTGTAATTCTTGCCGGTAGTTGATGAAGAACAAATTCAATTCCCACCGCGGTCGCGGCTTCGCTTTTCTTTCGGACATAGGTTTGCGATGGCCGGTCAGCGCCAACCAAAATTACCGCCAGTTTGGGGATAATTCCTTTGGCTCTCAATTTCTCCACTCTTTTCTTCAATTTTTTGAGAATTTCCGTGGCGATTTTTCGTCCGTCAATTAGCATATTTCAGTTTTAGTCTTGTCTTCCGATTTGATCGTCAATATTGAAGTAATCAAGAATAATAAGCGGTCGGGTTGATTTGGTTCGTTTTTCTTCCGGACGATCCCAAAGATCGGCGATTTCTCGCTTGGCGGAATCGTCAAAATCCGGATTATTCCGGTAATCCGGAGGAACAGTGTAGCGGACAGAGTATTCGCCGGTAGTGAAATCAACAGTCTCCTCCTTTGAGGTGAGTAAGAAAGTATCCTCGGTCGTGATTGTTTCCTTTGTAAGGAGCCAATCACCGTTTTTCTGAAGCGTGAAAGTATGAACATAACCCCAGCGCTCTCGGCTTCCGCCGTAATGAGTTAGGGCTAGAGAATTACCGTCTGAAGCAATTCCCACAAACGGATCACCGAGGAGACCGCCGCAGGTTCTGCAAATGATGGCGCGATCGTTCGCGATCGTTAGTGTCAGCCCCTTAAACTCGTCCCGATAAATTATCAGTAATTCTCGCGAGGGTCCTTCGCTGTCGTCGTAGTCGGCTCTTTCTTGGATTTTCTGGATGACGAGAACTGCATCCATCAACCCATCATTATTAAAATCATTCTCCTCGGTCGCGAGAATTTCCCAGCCGGACGGGACAAAATTCTCGTATTGTCCGCTGGTATTATCGCCTGTTGACACCGGCTCCGAAGGGTTTTGCGCTTCATCAATAATTGGCGCGACGGGATTCGCGACCGGTAGGATCGGTTTTTCATGAGTACACCCGGATAACATCGCCAGGCCGATAATTATTAGAAGAAATTTGCCGGACATAATGGACTATTTAGCGAGTTGAATCGCGAAGTTTTATTTGGTTCGGGGACAGGGATTCGAACCCCGATAATCAGATTCAGAATCTGATGTCCTACCTTTAGACGATCCCCGAATGATTAACCTGCCGTTCGTTATCTTATCATCGCGCCATCCTTTAATTCACTCAAAAATTTCGCGCTTACAACCACTATATCTCTCCACTTCCAGCCGAAATTCAGGAAAACTTCCTCGCTGGCTATTTCTTGCTTAAGCACCGAATCGTAAATTTGACTGAGTAAATATACTTTCGGATTGTCAACGGACTTCAACAAAGCTCCCGACGGAATCTTCGTTTCCGCCACGGTGGGAAGATAGCCACTCTTCACTTCGTCGCCATCGCTGAAGCCATCGCCGTCAGTATCGGCGACAGTCAGACCGGTATGATATTTTTGCTCCTCCAACTTTGTCAGACCGTCCTTGTCGCCATCAAGCGATTTGGAGCTGTAAATGTCGGGTGAGGTGAAGATCGCCACTTTTCTGCCCTTGATAGTCTTGTTGTTCGGCAAGAAGTCGTGAATGGCGGACATTAGTGTAGCATACTTATAGCGATAGTCAAGCCCACGACCGACACCGGGTTCATTGGTGATAAATTCGTTGCGATCGTCGTCATAGCCCTTTACCAGAATGGTGTGATAAACCGGACCGCCACTCCGAAAGTAGGGATTTTTTAGCCCCTTGCCGTATACGGGGAGAATTACCGGCCGCTCATTGTCAATCTCCGCCTTAATTTGCTCCAATGTCGGATCATCAACAATGAAGGCCTCCCACGGATAAAAATTATTGATTATTTCAATCATTTGCTCGGCGTTGGTATCCTTGTTAAAACCGAAAAATTTATTTTCCAAATTAACTGTTTTCATAATTGCCGCTCGCGCCTGCGCTGTCGGAATTCTAGTATATTTCTTGCCCGTGTAATAATAGTCGGCCATGACAGTAACCGCTTCCTCGCAGGCATCCTGCCAAGGTTGTTTCCAAATGCCGTCCGGCGCCTGCACGGTGAAGGGAACGTTGAAAATGGTTTTGGCTTCAGTGGAGATTGGCAATAAAGCCGAAATTCCGCTGATAACAAGCGTGGCAATCAAGAATAGACGCGTTTTTTTGTTTTCCGGATTCATAAATTGATTTTTTCAGAGTGCTGATTAATAATTTTAGAATCAGGCTACAATTTGTCCGCCGAACGCCGCCGCGATGTCCTCAATCTCCCGCGAGTCTCCGGTTTCCGGTCGGTCGTTTTTTTGGGTTACTACCGTTAAGCGGATTTTGCTTTCCAGTAATTTGTTGAAGAGTTCAAGCAAATTATTCAGGCAGGACTTCTCGGATAGTTTCTCTTGATGAAAAGAATAGGGGACGGCAATGGTCAGATTATTTTCCGAATCCACATTTTCAATCGTGGCCATCTTCAGCAGGAACACCAAAGAAGGAAAACGACCTTCAACCGCGCTCATGAATTTCGGCCACATAGTGATTATATCATCTTTGCTGACGGATTTGCAGTCCGATCCGAGAGGAATTGCGGTCGGTCGGATGCTCGGAGAACTTATTTCCGCTTTTTTTGGAATTGCGGTGGGTTCTGCGTCGGTATTCACTTCCGTGGCGCGTTCTTTGGTTTCTTTTTTTTCGTTTGTAGTCGTTTTTGATTGACCGGACCATTCAATGATGAGCATTTCTAGAGGCAACTGGGGGAGAGGAGAATATTTTATCTGCTGGCTACGCGCCATGGCCATATCAAGCAAATGAATCAAATCATCGGGAGAGATTGTCGCGGAATTAAGTTTGAACTTTTCCAGCAAGTCGCCGGACAATTCCAGCTCGCCCTCGGCCATCTCCGGGTCGGCTCGGTAAACGAGCATGGCGCGCAGGTGGAGTATTAGGTCGGAAAAAATCTGCCCGGATGGTAAACCGGCGGCCAGGATTTCCGTTATCAAATTCAGTCCGTCATTCGCGTTTTTATCCACCAGAGCCGTTGCCAGCCGAACCTGCAATTCGGCGCTTACCGATGGCAGGAGAAATGTTGTCGAGGCCAAGGTGATTTTTTCCACGCCACTCGCGATAATCTGGTCAAGGAGACTGATCGCGTCGCGCACCGCGCCATCGCTTTTTCTGATGATCTGATCAAGAACGCCATCATCAACTTCGCGTTTTTCCTTCTGGCATATTTTTTGCAAATGTTTTTTCAGATCGCGCGCCGGCACTTTTTGAAAAGTGAATCGCAGACAGCGGGAAACGATTGTGTCCGGTATCTTGTGAATCTCGGTCGTCGCCAATATGAATAAGGCGTAGCTCGGTGGCTCTTCCAGTGTTTTCAGGAGAGCGTTGAATGAGGCCGTAGACAGCATGTGCACTTCGTCTATGATGAAAATTTTGTAAGGAGAACGGGTAGGTTTGAATTGAGTATTTTCAATGATATTTTCGCGCACATTGTCCACCCCGGTATGGCTGGCGGCGTCAATTTCCATTACATCAATGGACGCGGAATCGCTGATTTCCCGACAAGAAGAACAGTTATCGCAGGGTTCAAACTCTCCAGGCTTCCTCTCGCGGCAATTGGCCGATTTGGCGAGCAGACGGGCGGTGGTGGTCTTGCCGGTGCCGCGCGAGCCCGAAAACAAATAGGCATGAGCCAATTTCCCTCCGGCGAGCTGGTTCGTGATTGTGGTAATGATATGTTCCTGATTCACCACTTCGGCGAATGTTTGGGGGCGATACTTTTGGTATAGAGCCATACGGTGGCAATTACGAATTATCAATTACGAATTACGAATATAAGATTGCTTTCTTGTTTTATTGCTTTTTAGCTTTCTTGTTTATGTCGGCTATTATAGCCTAGATTCGGGGTAAGGTAAACCGGAAATAATTGAGCTTTGTCCACCCCCTATTGTAATGATTTACCCGGTATGATATACTTGTGGATAAGTAAGGTTTTATTTATTTAAATAATTCGGTATGCCTACGACCAGAAAAGCCAACCCAGCGCTCATGAGACCGTATAAGCTCTCAGCGGAACTCGAAGCCGTCATCGGCGCCGGTCCATTGCCACGCGGACAAGTGGTGAAGAAAATTTGGGAATATATCAAAGCGAACGGCCTGCAGGATCAAGCGAACAAAAGAATGATCAACGCCGACGCCAAACTCAAAGTGATTTTTGATGGCAAGTCGCAGGTATCAATGTTTGAGATGACCAAGTTGGTTTCCAAGCATTTGACCGCCTAGATTCCGAAAAACAAATAAAAAATTCCCCGAATTGTCGGGGAATTTTTTATTTGGAAATTATGTTATCCACCGCGGCCCAGTCGCTCCGGCCAATCTCCGGCAGAATAATAACCACTTCGTCGCCGACTTTGCCTTTGTAAAAACTGATGGAGGCGGTGAGGATTTTGTAATGACGGTTCTCATGGGTGGCGCTCCATTTTTTACTTTCCAGGTCATAGGCCAGCACTCCCAGAATTTTTTTTCTCTCAATCGGCTTGATCTGCTTGTAGATGAAGGATCCGTTTCTGCCGATCGTGAGTTTCATAATGTCGCCTTCCACCAGTTTTGATTTGCTGGCGTAATTCGGCGGCACGGCGTATTCCGCTCCGTCCTCGCCAATCATTTTTTCGCCGTTGAATACTCCCTCCAGTATCTTTTCACCGGTCGCGAGAACTAGATCGGATTCAGTCGCGGTTCCGGCTCTTCCGCCAATGATCGGTTCCGGCAAACCGTCCAGGGCGCGAATCACCGCTTCCAGTTGATCCCGGATGCTGTGGATAGATTTTTTGATTGTTTCAAGATCAAGATTGTCATTGTTCGGTTTTGGTGTTGTTGTTTTTGGAGGATCGATTTTTTCAGCCTCAATCCGACGGGTTAGGGTAGTTGGCACAGTCTGATTCTCATCCGCAATCATCGGCGTCGTTGGTCTGGCCGGTATCGCGCCAATCGGATAATCAGTCTTAACATTCAAAATACTGGCGATGGAATCCATATTGTTTGGTGTTTATTTTTAACAATCTCAATTCGCAATCGTTAATTCGTAATTTGAAATTCGTAATTCGTAATTGCTAGAGGCTCGCTTCAATCATATCATCCTTCGCCCCCTTCGCTGCCATCCCGAGTTGGGTGCGTTCCAATATCTCCGTCTCCACAATCCGGCGGTCGCGTCCGTACTTCAGGCGGGATAATTGCTTAATCGCGGCCGCCAGTTCCGGATTGCCGGCATGCGGCGGGTAGCCGAGCATACTGAACGGTTTGGCGGCTTCGTTGTCAATCAGCAACTTGGTGTAATAAGAGAACGGCGGGGGATTAAGGAGGTCATAGGCGCCGAATACCGGCGCGAATTCTTTCTGTAAGATGTCGGCGTCATCGGGACCAATGCGTCCGGTGCAAATCGTGCCGGCGTTTCCAAGCACCGCATCCTTGATTTCCGATCGTCCCTTGTCATCCATCAATTGGCCCATATACTGGTGGGCGATAATCAAGTCTAAACGGTATTTACGCGCTTCGGAAAGAATGGTGGCGATGGAGTTTGTGACGAAATTTTGGAACTCATCAATATAGAGGTAGAAGTCTTTGCGCTCCGATTCCGGCAAATTGGCGCGTCCCATGGCGGCCATCTGTAATTTGGCGACGATGATGAGGCCGAGAAGCTGGGAATTAACTTCGCCGGTCGTGCCCTTGGACAGGTTGACAAGCAAAATCTTCTGGTTGTCCATTATGTCGCGGAAATCAAAACCGGATTTTTGCTGACCCATGATGTTGCGCATCATTTCATTCTCCACGAACCGTCCAACCTTGGAGATTAAGTAGCCGAGCATTTCCGATTTATGAAAATCGCTGGTTTTGGCCATTTCTTTTTCCCAGAAGGCGCGTACCACCGGATCTTTTAATTTAACCAGATATTTCTTGACGAAGTCATTATCCGTGAACATCCGGGGAATGTCAATAATCGTGCCGGTGTCGTGGATATCCGCCATGAGCGTTAGCATCACATTGCGCATTTGGTGTTCAAACATCGGACCGATCATTTCCGGCGGGAACAGTTTATAAAAAATGGAAATCATTTCCTGTACCGCGAAGTCCTTCTGGTCTTCCGTCTTGGCTTCCAGCATGTTCAGCCCGATCGGGCGCTCCATATCGGATGGATTGAAGACAATCACTTCATCGGCGCGATGCTTTGGCACATCACCAAGAATATCCTCCACGAGATCGCCATGCGGGTCAATCACGCAAACTCCCTTTCCGTCCCGAATGTCCTGCTTGACCAGGTTGGATATGAAAACCGACTTGCCGGTGCCGGATTTACCGATCACATAGAGATGTCGGCGACGATCCGCCTCCTTCATGTAGATTGGCTGATCAACGCCTCGATAGAGAATATGTCCAAGCAATAGCCCTGATTTCGGCAGGTTGGATGGCGGCGCCGCCTTGCGCCCGGTAAGCCATTTGATATTCGGCGCCTCGGTGGAATGGAGGGGGAGATGCCACATGCCGGCGATTTCCTCGGTGTTCAAAACAAAAGATCGGCTTTCGTGAAATGATCGGTAAATAAAATCGCTGATCAGTTTTTTTTGGTTACGAGGCATGACGGCGTTGAATTCATTGCCATAACGATAAAAATTGAATTGACTGAATGAATTGATGATATTATCCAGATTCATCTGGGCGATTTCCTTGTCGTCCGAGGAACTGATTGCCCGGATGGTGACCTGCAAGCCGCCCTTGGAAAGTTTTTCTTCTATTCCTTTCAACATTTCCTCTTCCATCGGCGAAAGTTGGTACAGTTTGGTTTCGGGAGTTTTTCCGGAACGGAAGGTTTCTCCGAAAAATTTTCCGAAAAGATGGAAAAAACGATGTATACCGACGCGATGGGCGACATTTTCAAATTTTTCTCCTTTTCTGACCTCCCGCACGATCCGAACCCCGCGCCGACGCCATTTTTTGTCCGCCGAACGGATAATGAATTGCACCGCGGCCGAGCTATTGTGTTCGTTTATTTTTGACAATACATTAAGCACCGAGGACAGCGGATCGGAATCCATTTTTTTGTAGGTTCGAAAAGGAAATACCTGGGGATTCTTGTTTTTAAGATAAGCGCCGACAATCCTGCTGTTCGGCTGGAAGATATTGTAATCAATCATTTCCTCAATCTGGGCGTAAGGGTATTGGGCGTTGATTTGTTGCTCAATGAATGAACGCCTTTTTGCCGGCACCGCCACATAAAACGAAATTTGATTGTTGTGGACAACCAGCTCAAAAGCCATATGGTCATTGCGTCCCTTGAACCAGGCATCAAATCCCTTTTCCGTCTTCAAACCGGCCACGGTCGCGAAAAGCGTTTCGGTAATGCCGATTTCTTCCTTGACATGTTCCAAGCGGTCTTCATTGTTGCCTTGCTGATTCGTGCCCTCGGACTTTCTTTCCTTTGGAACTTGGATGCAAAGCACGACGCGGTCAAATGCCTTGTGAGCTCGAAAAAAATTACGGGCGAGCGAGCGCAAAATAAAAAGAACTCCGACGATGAGGAGTATTACGACCCAAGCCAACACCAAATTGATGATTAAATCATTTTGAGCGGCATTTTGAGCGAGATAATTCTGGTCGCTGATGAACACTTGAAGCATAACCTTACGACTATTTCATTTTATTATTTTTAAGCGAAACGATCTTATCCACTTTGATTTTCGCCTCCTGTTCCAGGAAAAATCTATTCACTCCGGGCAGGAGTTTAAGCCATTCCAAGAGTAGCCTGAAAATCGTCTTGATCTTGAATTTCGCCTCCTTCAGAATGGATCGGATTTCCCAGGCCGTTTCCTCGCCCTTAATCTTGAAATTCTGCTGTTCAACGGTTGATAGTTCCTTGTAGGCCTCTTGCAATCCCTCCTCCATAATATGTTCAATCTGGATTGTCAATGTATCGCGTACTTGCGGGATGCGGGATGGTCGAGGTTTCCTTTTGCCGGCGCCGAGCAGTTTTTTGAGGGTATTGATGCTCTCGTCCAAAAAACCGGCGTCCTTTCCTGCCACCGCAATTTCATGCTCCTTCTCCTTGACCGCTTCCGTGATCATTTCCTCCAATTTTTCTTCCGCCGAATTATTTTCAATTTCAGGAATACCGGCCATCCTTTCTATTGTCGGTTCGCCGCTAATGAAATTTTCATTTTCGCGCGATCCGTTCAGCGCATTGGCATCAGGAACAGCCAGAACGCTCTTGTTCGCCATTTGGTCGGTTAAGTTTTCCTTTTTGTTAAAATTAACAGCGCTCATAGCATCATTATAGCTACCTTATTTTGAAAATTATAAACGATGGTTGCAGTATAGCAAAAAAAATAAAAAAAGGCTACAATAATAATTGCTGCGCGCCCATGAAATGGAGGGGGTAATGCCAAAGGAGAAGTTTTTTTTTCGGGAAGTGTCGGAGTGGCAGAGGTTGGAATGCATCCGCCAGTCCGATCGCTATCGCTGTCCGA
The DNA here is from genome assembly GCA_038065575.1 of Patescibacteria group bacterium. Lineage (GTDB taxonomy): Bacteria > Patescibacteriota > Patescibacteriia > Magasanikbacterales > UBA922 > JBBTQT01. The sequence goes on along the minus strand of JBBTQT010000081.1, from coordinate 3,004 downwards.
ACCTGGCGGTTCTGGAGGCCGTGCTGTTGGTCAACGGTGTTCATCGCGCCGCCGTCCGTTGTTGCATGAATCCAGACTGCCGGAAGAGGGCGAAGGTTCTGGCCAAGGCGTACAGGTAGGGAGTCCGAGCGTTATTACCGACGGGAGATTCTGCCCGTCGGTAATAACCAACTACATTCATTGAAGCTGAAACAAAAGTATAGTAAAAAATCCGCCAATCGGCAGGTTTTTTTGTTTTTCATACTAAAGTCAAGCATCAGGCTAGTTTGACATTTCTATCAACTCTTTGTTCACCATCCGGCAAATCCTTAACCGTATAGCCGAGCGAGTCAATCAGATCGCGCAGTCGGTCGCTTTCCGTCCAGTCTTGTTTTTTTCTGGCGTTCAGTCTCAATTCCAGCAAACCACTTACTTCCTCGGTTAAAATTGTCGGCATGGCGGTTTTAATTAAATCAAGGCCAAGAATTTTATCAAATTCAGCAACATCATTTTTGGATAATTTATCATTCTTGATTGCCGTCCAAATTACGGCCAGCGCCTCCGGAGTGTTAAGATCATTGTTGATCGCGTTGTGGAATTTTTCCTTGGTTTCAGTCCCTGTTTTGATGACATCGGGAATTTTTTGAATTTGTTCACGCAGGTTATCCAATCCTTTTTTCGCCGCTTCCAACGCCTGCCAGGAGAATCCGATCTGTTTGCGGTAGTGCGATTGCAACAAATAATAGCGATAAGCGATCGGATTGATTCCGGCATCCTTCAAGACCTGAAGTGTCAAAAAATTATCAGCGGACTTCGCCATTTTGTCGGCGCCGCTCAACAAAAATTCGCCGTGCAGCCAGTATTTCACCCAAGGTTTTTTGCCGGTCAGAGCCTCAGATTGGGCGATCTCGTTGGTATGATGCACCGGAATATGATCAACGCCGCCACAGTGGATGTCAAATTGTTCACCGAGGTATTTCATGCTCATCGCCGAACATTCAATATGCCAGCCGGGAAAACCCATTTTTCCGAAAGCCGCCCATTCCATTTGGCGTCTTTGTCCGGCGGGTGAAAATTTCCAGAGAGCGAAATCATGTAGGTTGTGTTTCTCTCCAACCTCCACGCGATGTCCGGCATCCAAATCTTGCTTATCCAGGTTGGCCAGTTTGCCATAATCCGGGAGTTTGGTGGTATCAAAATAAATTCCATCGGTGGTCTCATAGGTAAAGCCTCGGTCGTGAAGCGCTTGGACAAATTTAATCTGTTCGCTGATGTTGTCGGTGGCTTTGCAATAAAATGTTGGCGGCAGGATATTCAGGTCGGCTAAATTATCTTGAAAAGCGCGGGTATAAAAATCGGCGATCTCTCCGGCCGTCTTGCCCTCGCGAACCGCTCCTGCTTCCATTTTGTCTTCGCCCTCGTCCGCGTCATCGGTTAGGTGTCCGACATCAGTTATGTTCATGATGTGGCGCACTTCATAGCCGTTGTGGATGAGAACTCGCTTCAGGATATCCTCAAAAACATAGGTGCGCAGATTGCCGATGTGGGCATAGTTGTACACTGTTGGTCCGCAGGTATATAATCCGACATTTGGCGGATTGATTGGCGTAAATTCCTCGATGGAGCGGGTGAGAGTGTTGAATATTTTCATACGAAGGGAATAAACCAGTAGGTATAAGACTAGGAAGTGACGGGTTAATTTGTGGTTATTATAGGGAATTGCGGACAAAATGTAAATCCTTGGCCATTGTCGCGGTTTTTTGGTATACTGCTCCTGCTATTCACAATTAATCAAAATCAATATGGATACGGAAATTCAGCCACGCCATCATCCGGATATTCGCTGGGCAATAATCATTTCCTGCTTGACCACCGCGCTCTTGGTATTGGTCATCGCCTATGCTTGGAACAATATGAAGAAATTGGAAATGGAAGCAACCTACAACAGAACCAACACGGAAATAACGATTGAAAATGGTAAAAAAATAGGCGCGATGCAGGACGAGGTGGATGGTCTGCGCGCCATTATTGACAATTTAAAGGGAGAAATAGACCAATACCGGGTAGATCTGGAAAAGGCGAAAATGGCCTCGTCAACGAAGGATTTGAACGCCAGTACAACGGAAAAAGGTGTGTTTTAATTGGTACTATCCGCGCCAGTATGAAAAACTACTCCTCCAGCAAATCGCAAAAAGGAAAAACTTCTTACCGCACCCCCAGCCGTTGGAAAGCGACTCGGCCGGAATTGACAAAACGGCTGAAATATGATCAAATTAAGCCGTGGAAAATAAAAATTCCCAATTCATAATTTCGTTCCAGTATGAAAATTATTTCCGTCGGCGGGTCAATTATCATTCCCCAAACCGGTTTTGATATTCCATTCTTAAAAAAATTCCGGAGTTTGATCCTGCGTCAGGTGGAGAAAGGCGAAAGATTTATTTTGGTGGTCGGCGGTGGCGCGACTTGCCGGTATTACCAAGACGCGGCCAAAAAAGTGGTGAATCTCACCGATGAAGAACTGGATTGGATCGGCATTAACGCCACTATTTATAATTCCCAATTCGTCCGAATGCTGTTCGGTGATCTGGCGCACAGCGAAGTGATCACGAATCCTAACAAAAAAATAAAAACCGATCGGCCGATAATCATGGCCGCCGGCTGGCAACCGGGGTGTTCCTCGGATAACGACGCGGTTCTTCTCGCGAAAACCTACGGCGTAAAAGAGATTCTGAATCTGTCCAACATTGAGTATGTCTATGACAAGGATCCGAAGAAATTCAAAAACGCCATCCGAATTGAACAAATAGACTGGAAATCATTCCGCCGCGATATTGTCGGCTATGACTGGAAACCCGGCAAAAACGCCCCGTTTGATCCAACGGCGAGCGGCGAGGCGGAAAAACTCGGTTTGAAAGTGTCCATCGTGAGGGGTACGGATTTGAAAGAAGTGGACAAGGCGATACAAGGCAAAAAATTTAAGGGGACGGTGATAGCTACGAATTAATTATTAATTCCGTCAGTCTTC
>JBBTQT010000080.1:0-2396 GCA_038065575.1 Patescibacteria group bacterium | reverse complement strand
ATTGACGAACACGATGTTGATGTCAAACATACTGTATAATTTCCAATTTTCAATTTATAATTTTTAAACAATTTTCAATTAAGCAATTCAACAATGTGACCATTTAACAACTCAACCATCATCTACTTCAAACTCCCAGTCTTTTTCTCATTTCCTTCCAATCTATTTTTTGTTTATTTTTTATTTGAATCCTCCTCAACTTCAAACCCTTCCTGTTCAACCAAATTTCTTTCAAACCCTTCAATACGGCTCGATCAAATATCAGAAAATACCCAAACTTCTTCAATTCATACCATAATATCGGCCAAAAATCAAGAGCGAAATTCTGCCAGTACTCGTTTTTATAGATCGTCATCAGCTGGTTTTTGTAGCTGTGATATTTAATCCGGTCTGATTGTTTTTTCTTGTTGGCGAGGGCGGCGGCGTCACTCAATGCCCCCGGACCGGCCGCCGACCGGTCATGATAAGCAACTGCGTCGAGGAGCGTCGCCGAATTAAAGCCGGCGCTATTCAACCGATAGGCCAAATCCACATCCTCCTTGTACGAATGATAAGTTTCATCCAGAAAATTCCCATTGGAAAATTTTATTTGCTCAATCGCCGCCGTACGCAGCATTGGCATGGTGCCGGATACGCCGAAAACCGGTAAATAAGCGTCATTGCGAGAAGCCGGAGGCGACGAAGCAATCCCTTTGGTTAACTGATTACGAAGTTTATCGTTCCATTCATTGCCGGCGTATTGCTCCACCACCCGTCGGTTGCGGAAAACTTTCAAACCAAGCGAGTCAATAACGTCGGTAAATTCCCCAGAGGCAAGAGATTCTTCGCTTCGCCCGGAATGACGATTGAAATCCCATTTCATCAATCGCGGACTGATTACGGCAACATCGTCATGACTATCCAAGAATTTCACCATTTTTTTCAGACAATCCGCCTCTAAATATAAATCTTGATTAAGCAATAACACATAATTCGTAATTCGTAATTCGTAATTTTTAATTAACGAATTATGTCCGCCGGCAAAGCCGATGTTCTCGTCATTCTCGATCATTTCATGTTCAAAAGGAAAATTCGCCAATTCTTTTTTTATTTCTTCAACCGTACCGTCTCCGGAATCATTATCCCAAATCCGCAATTTCCAATCTTTGAAAGTCTGACGGCGTAGAGAATCAAAAAGTGGCGCGATATATTTGGCGCCGTTCCAGGAGACGAGATGAACGGATAATTTCATAACGGAACTTATGACTTTTTTGTAAAAAATATAGAATGATAATCAACCGCGAATTTCTCTCCCCGTAATTTTGTCGTTCAGCCAAGCGAGGAAAATTCCCGCCGGCCGCGCGGCGTATATCCACATCCATTTCCACCACGGTTCCCACTTTTGGAAATATTTCAACATTCCGGCGGTGAATTGTTTCTGCTTCCAAAGCGTTGTCCGCTTTTTGAAACTTTGACCGACATAGTCCACGCCGGATATTACCGGACTGTACATCACCTTATATCCGAGTCGCTTGGCTTCGCGGCAAATGTCAACGTCTTCAAACCAAAAAAAATAACGCGGATCCCAGGCCCAGCCGAGTTTATCGACCATTTCCAGGCGCATCAGCATAAAAGCGCCGCGGACAGTGTCTACTTCCTGCTCCCGTTCAGGATCAAAACCTTTCATCAGGTAGCGGTTCAAAATCCACGGAAAAAAATGCGGGATTTTGAAAATCATTAAAATTTGCTCCCAGAGTTTAGGGAAACGGCGCGGGGCGGCTTCGGTGTTGAAATTGCCCGATTCATCGGTAAGTTTCGGGCCGACAATCCCCACATCAGGATGACTCCTCATCCACTCCACCAATCTGTCCAAGCTGCCTTCAGTCACTTTCATGTCCGGATTCAAAAACAACAAATATTCACCGGAGGCGATTTCCAATCCCTGATTATTGGCTCGGCCGAACCCGGCGTTGTCTGAATTGGCAATCACCTTGACTGCCGGAAATTCTTTTTTGATGTATTCAACCGTCCGGTCGCGCGAACCGTTGTCCACCACGATTTCTTCGCAGGTGATATTTTTACAGCCTGAAGAAACCGATCGAATCTGCCGACCGATTATTTCCTCCGCGTTCCAGGTGACGGTGATTACCGACAAATTCATATCCGGGATAACCTGACTATTCACTATGATTGACTAATTCCAGTTTGTTTTTGGTTTCCTGTTTGGTTTTCTCCATGGCGGTCGCGGCCGATTCGGCGGTAAGGTTGTTTTTCAATTCCAACATTATTTCCCTCATTCTCTCGTGAATTTCCTTGAGGACGATCCCCTCATTATTCATTTTCGTACAATCAAGCACCGCGTCCACCCGCTCGGCCAAGGTCATTTCATTTAATTCCTGTTTGGAAATTTTTACAAA
>JBBTQT010000079.1:17019-20382 GCA_038065575.1 Patescibacteria group bacterium | reverse complement strand
ACCCGGGAAAATGTATTTATCAACCTGGGGTTTAATGTTAATTTTTTTGACGCCTTTGGCGTTGTTCAGCTTCTCCACCTGGATTTCGTTGTCAAAATGTCCGATGTTGGCGACAACCGCTTGATCTTTCATCTTTTTCAAGTGCGCGAGCGTGATCACCTCGCAGTTGCCGGTGGCGGTAACATAAATATCAATCAGGCCGAGCGTGTCTTCAACCGTCGTGACTTCATAGCCTTCCATTGCCGCCTGCAAAGCGCAAATCGGATCCACTTCGGTGATTTTGACGCGGCAACCTTGCCCGCGCAAGGCCTGGGCGCAGCCTTTACCGACATCGCCGAAGCCACAGACGAGAGCCACTTTACCGCCGAGCATCACATCCATGGCGCGGTTCAAGCCGTCAACCACTGAATGGCGACAACCGTAGATATTGTCAAACTTGCTTTTAGTGACGGAATCATTGACATTGATGGCCGGGAAGAGCAATTTTCCGGCTTTTTCCAGTTGATAGAGGCGATGGACGCCGGTGGTGGTCTCTTCGGATACGCCGACCACATCATTTGCGACTTTGCCCCAACGACCGGGGTTTTTTTCGCGTTCTTTTTTGAGGATTTTAATCAGTTCGCGAAAATCTTCGCCTTCGTGGCTGTAATCTTTGTCCAACAAAGCGGGATTTTTTTCCGCTTCCAGTCCTTTGTGGATCATAATGGTGGCATCCCCGCCGTCGTCCACAATCATTTGCGGGCCCGGCTTCACTTCGTTACGCCGGGCAGGCCCAGCTTTTGTATCAGCTCCTGTCTTGGTTTCTGTTTCGGAGAAGTCAAGGGCGCGCTCGGTGCACCACCAGTATTCCGCGAGTGTTTCACCTTTCCAAGCAAACACCGGTATTCCGGCTTTGGCAATGGCGGCGGCGGCGTGATCCTGGGTGGAGAAGATATTGCAGGATGCCCAGCGCACTTTGGCGCCGAGAGCGGTGAGAGTTTCAATCAATACGGCAGTCTGGATGGTCATGTGAAGAGAGCCGGTGATTCGAACGCCGCGAAGCGGTTTGGCGGCCGCGTATTTTTGGCGAATGGCCATGAGGCCGGGCATTTCTTTCTCGGCAATGTCAATTTCCTTGCGTCCCCAGGCGGCGAGCGCGAGGTCTTTTACTTTGTGGTCTGTTTTCATAGAAATAAGTTATCTTAAAACAGCCGTATTATAGCAAAAAAGGCAAATTTGGCAAATGCGGTGGTACTTGACATATTGTTTCACTTATGATATGATATTATCATAAATATGAAATATAGAGAAATTTTGCTAGAACAACTCAAAAAACAGCCCTATTTCACCAAGGATGCCTTTTTTCAGCTCGGTGAACAGTTTGGTTTGAAAAACGCTACTATGGATTCTTACATCAGCCGTTCTTTGAAACGAAAGGATATTGTCCACTTGAAAAATGGGCTTTATGTGTCGGCAAGTTTTTTTGATGAAAATAAAGATGACATAGCTTATTCATTTTACATCGCCAATGTGCTCCGTCAGCCATCATACATTAGTTCATGGACTGCATTACAATACTACAATTTAATCACGGAAATTGTTTATGTCACTACTTCCGTGACCGTTAAGGTTACCAAAACCTACCGGACAAAAATTGGGAGTTTCAGTTATCAATCAATAAAAGACGAGATGTTCACTGATTTTCATTTGATTAAGGGAAAATACGATTTTTTCATCGCCTCTCCCGCGAAAGCATTGTTTGATCTGCTGTATTTTAAGACACGCCGTTTTAACGGAATGAGCTTGAATGATGTAAAATCATTGATTGCGTCTTTACGCGTTGATTTTGACGAAATTGATGAAAATGAACAGGAAAAATTTTTTTCAATGATTAAAAAATATGCCATTAAATAACCAAATTGTTTTGGCGCTTAAAGAAATAATTGACAATCTTAAAGCGCGCGGCGCCGCCAACGCCGAGGTATTGCGCAATGTTCTCAAAGAAGAGTTGCAGTTCTATGTTCTAAATTTTATTTTTCATAATCCGGAATACAGTAATTGGACCATGTACGGTGGATCCTCTCTTCGCATTTGTCATGGGCTAAACCGGATGTCGGTTGATTTGGATTTTGAGATCGCGCACAAAATTGATAAATCATTCCTGGGTAAATTAGGAGAAGGAATAGCGGAATATTTCAAAAATGTTTATGGATTGGATTCTGAATTGTTGGACGTAAAAATTACCACAGACCGCGGGTTGCGTTTGTGTTTTAACATTGGCGATTTGGTTGGCATCAATATTCACTCCAAACAAGTGCTTGTTAAAATTGATCTTAATTTTTTTACGGCCGACAAGGCAACGGTTGAACGCGTACCGGTTAACCGCGATCAACTGGCATTTGTCATCAAAATATATAATCTGTCGTCGCTCATGGCGAGCAAGATTGCCGCCATCCTTTTGCGCGGACAGCGCGGCGGCGCTGACGGAGTATTATATAAGGAAAAAGGCAGGGACATTTATGATCTTTTGTGGTACATGGATAAAAAAATCGTGCCTGATCTTGACTATCTGAAAGCCAAGAAGGTGGGTGTGGCGAATTTGCGGGAGCTTTTTGACAAACTCACTGTAAAAATGAACGAAGTAAATGATACTAACCTGAAAAATGATCTATCACCCTTGTTTCTCGATCAAACTTTTATTGGAGACTGGCTAAAAAATTGGCGGGAGAGCTACCTGCGCCGCCTTGGTGATTACAAAGTAAATACCATCACTGCTTGGGAGGGCGTCGTTATTGATCAAGATTTCAGCACTGAGAATTATTCTTTTACCTATCGATATCGTAGTGAGAACGCCGGTGTCGTCAACATTGTTTGCAATCTGAGCGATCTTTGGATAAATTACAAAGACGGCGATTTACTAACGCCAATAGACAACAAAATTGACGACCTTGCCAGGTTTTCGGAAGGCGCGGCAAACGGATTGTCCGCCTCGCGCCAAAAGAAGTTGAAACAGTACGCGACGGTGTTTTATTGGAAAATTCAAAAATATCTGGAAAAAACAAACAAGGTCGTATTGGGCGATCGCATCGCCACTAAACTTATTCGCCTGACCGTCGCTAATTTGGATCGTAAAGAGCAAATCGTTCTGGATAATTCAGCTCTGCGTTCCTGCGAATTGGATGATCTCCTCAAGTAGAGGTTTGTTTATCGCGTCGACTAGCGCCAAACTATTTCCTCTTTGTAAGCGTCAAAATATCTGGCTTCAAATTCGGGAACGGTGAAAGTGTGATTTTGCGTGCCGTAATTTTCAATGGCATAGGTGGCGGCGACGGCGCCAATCCGGCCGCAAATTTTGAGATCGAAGCCGCGCGCGTAGGCGGTGAA
>JBBTQT010000079.1:0-16919 GCA_038065575.1 Patescibacteria group bacterium | reverse complement strand
TGGCCGATCAGCATGCACAGTTCGCGCGCGTCAAAGGCGGTAAGTTGATGGCTGGGGTCAAACACCAGCGGAATTTTTTTCTCATAGCACTCCTTGGCGTGGAGGATCATCGCTTCTTTTTTGGTGGGAGTGATGAGCGCCAATTCAATTTCTTCGGTTATTCCGGATACTTTCAGTTCTACCGCTTCGTCGGAAGCGCCATTGTAGTAGGCGATGATTTGGTTGTCGTCTTTGTCGGTCGTGATATAGGCGGAGGAGGAAAGTTTGTCCTTGGATAAGGAAATATACTTGGTCTCTATCCCATTTTTTTTGAAATGCTCTTGATAATCGCGGCTGTCCGTGCCGAGTGGCGCTAAAATGAGAGGATGGCCGCCAAGCAAATTCATGGTGTAGGCGATATTGCCGGCGCAGCCGCCGAAATTTTTTTGCATTTTCTCCACCACGAAACAAACATTCAAAATATGGATTTGATCCGGTAATATATGATTCTTAAAGCTGTCCGGAAAATCCATGATGTAGTCGTAGGCGAGAGAGCCGGAGATGAAAGTGGACATACGACGAGGGCGAATTAAAAATTACGAATTACGAATTAACAATTACGGCACTGTCGCCAAATGGACAAATGTCATTATCACCGTTTCGTCGTTCCGGTCGCGGATTCCGCGAAGGGGTCGCGCGTTATGTTAATGTCGGAGGAGGAGATTTTTTTATTTCTTTTGGAGAGAACACTCTCGTACATCTTAAAGTCAATCGGTTTAATTTGCAAGTCCTGGCGCAGAATGCCGATCTTTTGAATGCGGTTAATGGTGTTGAAAGTGTAATTGTAGGTGAATAATGTAGTCAGAATGGCGATTATTCCGGCCAGCGCGAAACAAACGATGCTGATCACCTGGTAGACGCCAACGCGGCTCGAGTCGGTGGCGTGGCTCGGCGAGGCGGGCTTGTTTTTAATTTCTTCGGTCATAAGATTACTTGCTGTAAATTTTTATCGTCAGGTTCATGGTCATCGCGTCCGCGGCTCGGCTGTCTTCCGTATTTTTGCGGATATTCAAATCGTCAACAATCAAATAATAACGCATGTCTTCCATTGAGCGCAAGTAAGCGAGCAAATTCGGATAGCGGCCGGTGATTTTTTGCGAAAACAGATAATAGCCGCCATCCTTCAATCCCGCGTTTTTTTTCTTGATCTGTTCCGAGCCGGAAAATTGCATGTTGAGATTTTGGGTGACATTATTTTGATCCGCCAGTTCTTCAAACATCGTAATCAGCTCCAGTTCCGAGCTTTTGTCCGAAGTCATATCCCCCAGTTCGCCGATTTCCCGGATTGTCTCGCTTAATTTTTTCACCGAGCTTTTCAAACGGGTCGTTTTTTGAAAACTGCCTTCAATTTCTTCCTCGGACGCGCTGATAAAACCGTCCAGATTTCTGATTCTTTTTACCGCCGGGAAGATAATCAGAATCACAATCACGAGCGTCAGCAGCGCGGAGATGATTACGAGAGCGATCGCTTTTTTCTTGAGGCTTACGCGAATCATAGAGGCGAATAAGTGGCGGTTAAATTGAAATGGATGTCATTTTTTTGGGTTAGTTGAGAGGATGGTATTTCCATCATTACGCGACAGGCGCCGGAGCAATTCAGTCCGCTGATATTTTTCTGCCAGACGATGAGGGATTCGCGTGTCTTCGCCAAACCGGAGAAAGTAAATTGACCGGCGGCTTTATTCATAGTCAGGGAGGAAAGGGTAATCTCCGGCGGGATGGTGTCCGTCAATTCGGCGATAAGCGCGGTCCAAACGACATATTCGGATTGGATGTCGTTCGCGTCCTTCAAGACGTTGTTGATATATTTGATCTTGTCATTGGTGCTACTGTAATAGGCGTTGACGAGGGATGAATTGTTGCTGAGACTGCGGTAGAAAATTTCCATGATATTCTGGGAAATCAGAATGAATACCGCGCAAAAACAGATCACCACGAGAAACAGCTCCAAAATGCTTTTGATAAATTGGGCGATGATCAGTTTGTCCAGATTTTTTTTCTTCTCCACCGAGAGAAGATTCAAGCGGGTAGGGTACATAACGGGTTAAAATATGCCATTCGGCCGGAAAAAATTGTCCGCCGCGCGGATTCCGAGGCCGATGGCGGTGGCGTAGCTCGTGGATTCGTTTTCCGTGATGAATTTGGGGATGATGTCTTTTTCCTCGGCCACATTTTTCCAAGGTTTTCCCGGGGCGCACTCCACCCCGAGTTTGGTGGCGAGGATTTCCGGCAGTTTCTTCAAATTGGCGCCGCCACCGCACATGGTGATATGGTTGATTTTGTTGGTTCCCGCGAAATGGGAATAGTAAAACTGAATGGCTTGTTCAATATTCCCGACGAATTGGTCAATGAGACGCATCACTTGCGCCCAAGCGGCGGATTTTTTGTCATATTCCAGACCGTATTTTTTCTTCATCTCCTCGGCTTTTTCGTAGGTGATTTTGAGATTTTGGACAATGGCCGTGTTCATCACCTCGCCGGAAAAAGGGATGGAAGTGCTGAATTGCACACTGTCGTTGTCGTAGACGATAAAACTGGTTCGGGTCGCGCCGATATCCAGAATCGCCCGCGCTTCGCCAGTGTAATTTTTGGCGGCCGTCACCATACTGCGGACGATGGACAGAGCTTCAATTTCCAGTCCCACCACGCCAAGCCCGAGACTTTCCAACAAATAGGTATACATATCCGAGATATTCTTTGGAATGGCGCCGATCAAAATTTTGGTCTTGTTTTCTCCTTCATTTTGAGTGGGCAGGATCATCCAGTCCAGATAGTATTTATCATCCTCGGTATAGGGCAGATGTTTCCGCGATTCCATGATAATATCGTCGGCAATCACTTCGCTGTCCGGCTTATTCAAACTGATCAGTTTGATAAATCCTTGCGTCTCCGGCAGGCTGGCCAGTACCCACGGGGATCTTACCGGTTTTTCTTTTTGGCCGTTTCCTTTCAGCAGTTTGGCGATATAATGTCGCACTTCCTCCGGCTTCTGCACTTCGCCATTGACAATCAAGCCATATGGTAAATGGATGCCACGGACGGCTTTGAGAACGAATTTCGGCCGTCTCCAAAAAAAAGAGTCGCGCTCCAATTGCACTATTTTTATGGACAGGTCGCCGATATCCAATCCGAAAGCGCGGGGGAAGGGGTTGGTGAACATACTCAAAAACTTTGCATCAATTTGAACATCGGGGAAATAACGGCGACGGCGATTCCGGCGACGCCGAGGCCGAGAAGAAGAATAATCGCCGGTTCAATAATCGTGGAAAAATTTTTCATGGTGCGATCCACCTCTCCATTGTAAAAATCGGCGAGTTCGGCCAGGAGTCGATCCATTTCCCCGGTTTTTTCGCCCACCATAATCATTTCCGTAATCATCGGCGGGTATAACGCGGGATACAAACGGAGAATTTCCGATAATGTGTTGCCGCTTTTCAGTTTCTCCGCCACTTCCCGCAAAGAATTTTTATAGAGAACATTGCCGCAGGTATCGGCGGTATTTTCCACGGCTTGAATGATAGGGAGCGTGCTTTTTAGAAGTGAAGAAAGAGTGAGAGTAAATCGCGCCAAGTTGATTTTCTTGATGATACCACCGGCAATCGGAAGACGGAGATTGAGAGCGTGAACGCGGCGTTTGAAAGCGTCGGAGCGTTTTAGGCCAACCACGAAACCGACTATTAATGAAACAAATAAAACCGTTGAAACCGCCATGTTGAGGGGTTTCTGAAAAAATTTAGCCGTCGCGATCAGTACCCTGGTCGCCAGGGGCAGTTCGGCGTCAAACTGGGTGAAAAGAGTGATAATTTTGGGTAGGACAACCGTGATCATGAGAATTCCGACCGCGAAAATGGCGGTAACCACCACGCTCGGGTAGATCATCGCGCCTTTGATCGTGGCGGTCAATTCATGCGATTTTTTCATTTGGAGAACCACTTGCGCCAGAGTTTCCTCCAAATTGCCGGCGATTTCTCCCGAAGCGATCATTTTGACATAGAGCGGCGGAAAAAATTTCGGGTGCATCGCCATTGCTTCGTTGAAAGTGGTTCCTTTTTCTATTTCCGCCTTGATGGCGAGAACGGTTTTCTTGAAAACCGGTTTTTCCGCTTCCTTGCTCAAAATATCCAAACCTTCAACCAAGGAAAGACCGGCGTGAAGCATAGTGCGCAAATGATCCACAAAAAAGATTTTCTCCACTATGGAAATTTTGGAGAAATGCGCCGATACCCAATCGTTCAGCTTTTGCTCAAACGGACTTATTTTTTTTTCGGACATAAATGTAAATAATTGCGTCAGTCCTTGGTGGCCTTAAATACTTCTTCAAGCGTGGTGACACCTTGCCGCGCTTTCACAATACCGTCTTCCAGAATGGTGATCATGCCATTGTCCACGGCGTATTTTCGGATTTCGTTGGCATTGGCGCGGGTATTGATGAGGGCGGTCAAGTCTTTGTCCACTTCCAGCACTTCATAAATTCCGATTCGGCCTTTGTAGCCGGAATTGTGGCATTTGGAACAGCCCTTTCCTCGATAAAACGAGGCCGAGCCGGTTTTTTTCTTGCCGGTTTCCTCATTCGGATTGGCTTTAAGCAAACTGTCAATACGCTTCATATCCACCATTTTATCCATTTCATTTTTCGCTTCTTTTTCCAGCGCGTACGGCTCGCGGCAATAGACGCAGATTTTGCGCACCAACCGTTGAGCGACGATCACATTGGCAGTGAAGGCAATAATGAACGGCGGAATACCCATGTCCGTCAGGCGCGGAATGGTGGTCGGGGCATCGTTGGTGTGGAGAGTGGAAAGCACCAAATGCCCGGTCATGGCGGAATGAATGGCTATTTCCGCGGTTTCGGCGTCGCGAATTTCTCCGACCATGATAATATCCGGATCCTGGCGGAGGAAAGCGCGCAGACCGCTCGCGAAGGTAAATCCGGCCTTGGGGTTGATTTGGCTTTGGTTGATGCCCGAGACATGATACTCAATCGGGTCTTCAATCGTGCAGATGTTCACTTCCGGCGTGTTCAAAATACCCAAAATTGAGTAGAGAGTGGTGGTTTTGCCACTGCCGGTGGGACCGGTGACGAGGATCATGCCGTGGGGCTTCTCCATTGATTTCTCCACGGCGAGACGGGGTATTGGTAAAAATCCCAATTCTTCCAGTGTTAAGGGTTTTTGCCCTTCTTGGAGGACGCGCATGACGATTTTCTCGCCATCGTATACCGGAATGATTGATACCCGGAAAGAAAGCTGTTCATTTTGCAATTTTATCTTGAAACGGCCGTCCTGCGGCACCATGTGTTCGTCAATTTTCAAATTGGCGAGAATTTTGATGCGGGCGGTGATGGCGCTCGCCACGCTTTTCGGCACCTCCATCATGGTTTGTAAAATACCGTCAATGCGGTAGCGCACGGTTAGTTCTTTCTCGGTCGGTTCAATGTGAATGTCGCTCGCGCCGTCAAACACGGCGTGGTCAATGATGCTGTTGACGATTTTGATGATCGGCGCCTCCTCGGCCGCTTTTTTCAAGTCTTTTTCCGAGGCGGCGGTTCTTTGTTCGGTCAATTGGACGATAAATTTTTCCTCGGCCAGAGCGGCGTGGTAGCGGCGCAATCCGCTTTTGATATTTTTGGGACTGGACAGGCTGATTAGGGGAGTAAGACCGGTTTTGCGGCGGATGAATTCTATGGTTTGAATATCCTCCGGATCGGACATGGCCAGCTGAATTTCCTGGGGCGTTTTGTCAAACGCGACGACGCTATGAGATTCGGCGAATTGGGCGGGCAAAATGTTCAGAACCGCCGGCGTGATTTCTTTGTCCGACAGATTGACATAAGGAATATTGATTTTTTTCGCGGCCGCCTGATAGATTTTTTCCTCTTCAACGATTTTCTTGTCAATTAAATAATTTTCCAGAGGGGCATTCTCCTTTTCCGCTTTGGCCGTTTGTTTTTTCAGCTCGTCCTTCCCCAGCAAAGGTTCAAGGACGGCGAGCAAGGTATTGTTGGGTAGCATAAAAAGTTTTTAGTATAGTCATAATACCATATTTTTCGGTTGTGTGATACGGTGGCGGCATTTTGTGCACATGGCAAATTGTGGTAGACTGATGGATGGTACGCTTAGAATCGGCAAGTAATTTATTTCATTATGGAAGACCAGCAAAACCATAATAATCACATTGCTCTGTTTAGAGGCAAGGGGATAAGAAAAACTATTTATAAAAAAGAGTGGTGGTTTTCTATTTTGGATGTTATTGGTGTTTTAACCGATAGTCCGCAACCAAAAACCTATTGGGCTAAGATGAAAGAGCGTGATATTGCTCTGGCACAACC
This sequence comes from Patescibacteria group bacterium, assembly GCA_038065575.1. Classification (GTDB taxonomy): domain Bacteria; phylum Patescibacteriota; class Patescibacteriia; order Magasanikbacterales; family UBA922; genus JBBTQT01. The sequence goes on along the minus strand of JBBTQT010000079.1, from coordinate 10,552 downwards.
GTTCCCATTTTGGGAACAGTTGAAGCTACAAGCTCCCGACGAAAAAATGCGTGAAACCGACTGCGCTAACACCGAAGGTGTTTTGCGGATAATCCAATCAGTCCCTTCGTCCAAGGCCGAACCACTGAAACGATGGCTGGCCAAAGTCGGCTATGAAAGAATGCAAGAAATTGAAAATCCGGAACTGGCGACAAAAAGAACGAGATTGCTTTATAAACTCAAAGGCTATCCGGAGGATTGGATTGAAAAACGAATGCGCGGCATCGCTATCCGCGAGGAATTGACTGACGAATGGCAAAAACGTGGAGCGGAAAACGAACGAGATTATGAAATTTTGACCGCTGAAATATCCAAAGCGACATTTGGCGTTACTCCTTCGGAATACAAGAAAATTAAGAGGCTGAAAAGACATAATTTGCGCGACCACATGGATGATTTTGAATTGATTCTAACCATGCTAGGCGAAAGGACCACCACCGAAATACATAAAACAAAAGATTCCAAAGGCGTGCCGCGACTGAAAGACGACGCGAGAGTCGGCGGGCAAATCGCGGGCACAGCCAGAAAACAAATTGAAAGACAAATCGGCCGGTCGGTGGTATCAAGGAAAAATTTTTTGAAAACCAAAGACGCAAAGAGATTGGAAAAAGAAGTATGACCGAAAGCAAATTTTCTCGGCCGGCCTTTTTAAGGCCGGAGACAGAACTGATTTGCAGCCGGTTATGCTTGAAAATATAGTATTGTTGAGTAATTAAATACTTACCCCTATGCCCGGAGATAAATATACCGCCGTTTGGGTCTCGCACACTTCCATCAGTGATTTTTTGCGCTGTCCGCGCGCGTATTATTTGAAACATGTGTATAAAGATCCGAAAACAAAGCATAAGGTGAAATTGATGAGTCCGGCGTTGGCTTTGGGGTCGGCGGTGCATGAGGTTTTGGAATCGTTGTCCCAATTACCGCGAACCGAGCGGTTTTCCAAACCAATTTTGGACAGGTATGAAGATGTCTGGGAAAAAGTTGCCGGTAAAAAAGGCGGTTTCGGGGACAAGGAGACGGAGTATAAATTTAAGTTGAGGGGTCGGGAAATGCTGAAACGGGTGATTGATCATCCGGGAATAATCAGCCTTCCGGCCGTGAAAATTCAAAAAGATTTGCCTTATTTTTGGCTTTCGCCCGAAGAAAATATCATTTTGTGCGGTAAAATTGACTGGTTGGAATACCTGCCGGAAAGCGATAGCGTTCGCATTATTGATTTCAAAACCGGCAAAAACGAGGAAGACGCCGACTCTCTGCAATTGCCGATTTATCACCTGCTCGTGCTTCATTGTCAGAAAAGAAAAGTAAGTGGCGCGGCCTATTGGTATTTGGACAGTGAAGACAGCCTTACACCAAAAGAATTGCCGGATTTGGACGGGTCATTTCAAAAAGTATTGGCGGTGGCGCAAAAAATCAAGCTTGCGCGGCAACTGCAAAGATTCAAGTGTCCTGAAAGCAACGGTTGCTGGAATTGTCTACCTTATGAAAGTATCTTGAAGGGAGAATCCGAGCTTGTCGGCGCGGATGAGTATAACTATGATGTTTACATCGCCAAAACGAAATCGGAGGAGGACGAGAGGGAGAGTGTGATTTTGTGAATTACGAATTAAAAATTACGAATTACGAATTACCCCGATAAAGTCGGGACAGGCGAATTGTGTCCGTACGCATTTCACAATCGTTAATTCGTAATTCGTAATTTTTAATTCGTAATTGATTTGCCCCCCTTCTTGACAAAAAATTGCCATATTGTTATAGTAGCCTCGCTTGATTGATTAAAAAAACACTCAAACAAGCGTAATTTTTATTAAATAAGTGTTGGAAAGATCAGAATTAGCTATGACACACTACGAGATGTTGACGGTAATGCCGGGAACAATGGCGGAAACCGAGGTGACGCCGCTCGTTGCCACCGTAAAAGAAGCGGTGGAAAAGTTCGGTGGAAAAGAAGTGGCGGCCTACGACATGGGAAAAAGCCGTTTAGCCTATCCGATGAATCATATCCGGTATGGCTATTTTTATTTAACCCAGTTTCAGGCGGACAAAGACAAAATCAACGAGATTTCCAAGAAAGTGCGATTGGTGAATAATTTACTGCGCGTGGTGATCCGCGAATTTGATCCGGGCAAACAGCGGATGGACGCCAATAAAATGAGTTTGACACCTTTATCCAATGTGGTCGGGGTCACCGCGAACGGCGATGAGTACACTTCGGCCTCGCAATCTCGGGAATTGAGAGAAATGAGAGAGCAAAGAGAAAGACCGATGGCTCCGGCAATGATGGCTCCGATCGCCTTGAAAAAAGAAATATCGCCAGTGGAAGTCACCACGGAAACCGAAAGCAAAAAAGAAACGGAAAGTCCGGTGTCCGCGCCGGTCACAACGGTCGCCCCGGCTCTAAGTATGGAAGACATTGACGCCCAGTTGGATAAAATTTTGGAGCACGATTTGGAAAAAGTCTAGACGGATTATTCAATCTAACACCATCAATATGGATTTGAATAGAGCCACGATCCTCGGTCGATTGACGCGCGATCCGGAGGTGAAGAAAACGACGAGCGGTCAGTCCGTTTCCAATATCAGTATCGCCACCAATCGGGTCTGGACCGACCATTCCGGCGTCAAACAAGAAAAAACCGAATTTCACAATTGCGTGCTCTGGGGGAAGTTGGCGGATATTGCCGGACAGTACTTGTCCAAGGGCCGAAGAATTTATCTGGAAGGCCGGATTGAGACTCGGGATTGGACCGGAAATGATGGGGTCAAAAAATATCGCACGGAAGTTGTTGCGGAGAATCTGATCATGCTCGACGGTCCGCGCGGCGGGGGCAATTCCCAGCCGACCGACTCGGCGCCCGCGCCCTCATCCAGCCGACAGGAAGTGGTGGAAGAAGAAATCAAAGTTGAGGATATTCCTTTTTAAGAAATTAAAGACAAAGAATTATGGTCATGCCCACGGTTACCAAAAAAAACACCAAGGAAAAGAGATGTTATTTCTGCATCAACAATCGCGCGGTGATTGATTACAAAGATGTGCAAACATTGCGTCGTTTTGTCTCATCTTACATGAAAATCGCTCCGCGTCGCCGTAGTGGCCTCTGCGCTTCTCATCAACGCAAGGTGTCAAGCGCCATAAAACAGGCGCGGATCGCCGGCTTGCTATCGTTTGTTTCAAAGTAAAAATTGCGGAATAATAAAAACTCTTCCGATTGCTCGGAAGAGTTTTTTGTTTGAGTTTTGTAGCCGTGCTTGATTTTCTGGTCAAGCCGGCTCCGTGGTTGGGGGAATGGCGGGGCGGGCGCTACTTGCGGTCGAGTGGGATCATCTCCCGTGGCTTGCGCACCTGAGTGTAGTAGGCGTTGATGGCGATGAGGTGGAACGACCACCAGGAGGGCGGGTTGACCATGACGACCTTTTGGGTCTCGGAGCACGGTCCGTACGAGAGGAGGCGTTCCATGATCGGGATCTCTCGGACCGTATCAACCGGTCCTCTCAGCCGATCAGCGCGGATCCGATCGCTCGGTCCGAGGAGATCATCCGGCGTCCTGTCGAGCGGAGCACGACGGATCCACACGCAGTCTGCCTCCTTCGGATCCGATCGGATCTGACGGATCCGGTCGCGCTGAACTCCACCTTGATCATGATTTCTCCATTTCGCGCGGCGCGCATTTCGGAGTTGAACTCTTGGAAATTCCCAATCCCGACTAAGTCAAGATTTTTTCCCGATACAATATTCTACCAAAATCGCGGTTTTGTCAACCTTTCGCTGATTCGCGCGTGGCGATTAGGTTCGTGTTCGCTTCTTGTGATATAATAATAAAAATTAACGCTTGCTCATTATGGCTCACGAAATTGAAGGCGAAATCGGTCGGCGACGGTCAGTGGAAATGGCCGCGGAGAGCCGGGAAACAAAGGAAAATGGAAAAGACAAAGAATTGGAAGCGGCCGCGGCCATGGAGCGGGCGGATTTTTTGATTAAGGAAGTGAAAAGCAGTAAAAAACAAATGCAAAATATTGTGGCGCATATGCAGATGGTGGTGGCCGCGATTCGGCAGTTGCGCGCGCAATTACAACTTGTCCAGACTGATGATGATGAGAATAATCCATCGCTCGCCAAAGACAAAAAAAGAATTGATGATTTGAAAAAACGGATTCACGAGTATTCGGACGAAGTGGAGCGGATGCGCGAGGATTTGATTCGGGAACAAGTGGAGTTACTGCGCGCGGCCGAGCCGAAGTTAACTAAGGAAGAATTGAATGACAGAGCCGTTAAAATGGTTGAGGATTTGATTGGCGAAATAAAGAAATGAGGTTACAAAATTGTCCGTTCGTCTGGATACCCGTCGCCTGGATTCCCGCCTGCGCGGGAATGACAAAAAGAAAAATTGTCAAATTTAATTTATAGTTGCTTTCGCGCCGCCGGTTTATATGCGCTACTTCAATAAAAAAGGATTCTCGCTGATCGAAACAATCGTCGCCATCGGGGTTTTTGTGATGTTCGCGGTCGGTATTTACGAGGGGATTCAAATGATTTACAAAATCGTCTATCGGGCGCGGATGGTGGTTCTGGAAAATGGCGTCTTGAACGAGGAAATTGAACTCATGAGAAATATCGCTTACGCGGATGTCGGGATTGTCGGTGGCAGTCCGGCCGGAATATTCACTCGCGTCGCCACCACTACCCGAAATGGCATTGATTTCACCGTAACACGAACGATTCGCAGTGTGGATGATCCTTCGGATGGCACGATCGGCGGATCGCCGAACGACACTTCACCCGCGGATTACAAATTGGCGCAAGTGGAAGTGGCCTGCGCTTCTTGCCGTCAGCAAAAATCACTGTTCTTCTCCACTCGGATTACGCCGCGCTATCTGGAAACCACCACGAATAATGGCTCACTACTCGTTCAAGTGTTTGACGCTTCGGCTCATCCGATCGCCGGCGCCACCGTTCACATCACCGCCCCGACCGTTGTCCCCGCCATTGATTTGACTGATACGACGAACGCTAATGGAATGTTGAGCATCGTTGATTTGCCGCCCGGCAACGGCGCTTATAACATTGAAATCACGAAAAGCGGATATACCGAGAATGGCACACTCGCATCGACCCAAGCGATTCCCAATCCGATCAATCCGCCCATTTCGGTCGTGGCGCAAAATGTAGTATCGGTAAGCTATATGATTGACAAGGTGTCCGCGCTCGCGGTGTCCACCATCGGGAGCGCCTGCGAAGTTATCCCCAATGCCACTGTCGCCATAAAAGGGACGCAGTTATGGGGAATAAACCCGGATGTTTACAAGGTTAATACCAATTTTACGACCAACGCCGTTGGTTCCGCCACATTATCTTCATATATTTGGGATGTTTATTTGCTTACGCCTTCCGGCTACGACATCAAAGGCGCTATTCCGATGGTGCCGGTAAATATCTTGCCGGGTGTTACTCAACCGGTGCAGTTGATTCTGGGGGCGAATACCACTTATTCTCTATTGGTGAGCGTCGTGGACGATGCCACCGGTCAGCCGATTTCGGACGCTTCCGTGCGCGTGGTGTCCGCGGCTCCTTATGATGATTCCAAGATTACTGGCGCGGGTTATATTCGTCAAACCGACTGGTCGGGCGGGAGCGGACAGGCGGTTATGGTCAATGCCGCCAAGTATTTCAGCGATAGCGGCGCGGTTGACGCCACCGGTTCGCCCGGCAATCTCCGGCTGAAAAAATCCGGCAGTAATTATCTGCTAAACGGCTGGCTGGAATCTTCAATTTTTGATTTGGGAGTGGAGGCGCATTACATCAGCTTTTTGTGGCAGCCGATGACCCAGCCGGTGGCCACGGGAGCGGATCCGGTTCGCTGGCAATTGGCAACGAGCGTCACTTCCACCCCGCCGACCTGGGATTATCTCGGACCGGACGGAACCGCCACTACCTACTACACCGCGAATGACCTGAATATCAGCGCGGTCAACGAAGGTAATCGCTTCGCGCGCTACAAATTATTTTTGCGCACCGCCTCCAACAAGTCCACTCCGCTCGTGTCCGATATGACGATAAGCTATACCAACAGTTGCACTCCGCCCGGTCAGGTTTACTTCGGCACCATAACCGCCAACACGCATCAGGTGTATGTAAGCGCCACCGGTTACCAAAATTACGCGAGCGAAATTACGGTTGACGGCGATGAGTTTTTTACCATTCGGCTCGCAAAATAGAATTGATATGGGCATCAATAAAAAAGGATTTACGCTTTTGGAGATGGTCGTCGTTCTCGCCATTTTCAGTTTATTGAGTTTGGCAATCGCCTGGATTTTGATTAACAGTTTGCGCTCCAACACTACCGCTTGGGATCAATTGCAAGCCGAAAATGACGCCGGCAAGACCCTGAAAGACATTGTCAATGAAGCGCGCCGCGCCGAATCATCGGACATCGGCGCCTACGCCTTGTCCACCACCACCGCCTACGAATTGGCTTTTTACGCCAACATTGATAATGACTCGTTCAAGGAATTGGTGCGTTTCAAACTGGTCGGCACGGATTTGACAAAAGGAATCACGAAGCCGAGTGGCAATCCTTTGGACTACCTTCCGGCGACGGAATCGGTTACGACCATCGCCCGCGATGTGGTCAATATCGGGCGCGGGGATCCCCTGTTTTATTATTATGACAAAAATTATAATGGCACACAGGCGGCCTTGACGGAGCCGATCAACATCACCGAAGTGCGCATGGTGAAGGTGCGGATTGAAATTGACCGCAATCCGGCCAAAAGCCCGATTATTTTGACAGCGGAGAGTATGACGCAGATTAGGAGTTTGGGAGCGGGGATTACGCGGTGAGGGGTGGGAATTATTAATTACTGCCGTGTTCATGGATATTATAACAAAACTTATTACCAAGAAAACCAAGGGGTCAATCATGATCTTCTCCCTAGTTTTCGGTTCGGTGGCGTTTACGATTATTATTAGCGGACTCGCCGGATACGCGCTTTTTCAGCACAAATCCACCGCCATCAATTCTGTTCGCGATCGGGCATTTCACATTGCCGAAGCCGGCGCGGAGTACTATCGCTGGCATTTGGCGCATTATCCGACCGATTATAAAGATGGGACGGACACCCCCGGGCCTTATATTCATGAATACAAAGATAAAGATGACAATGTCATCGGTTATTTTTCTTTGGAAATTACTCCGCCGGTTTCCGGTACTGCCGTCATGACCGTAAAATCTTCGGGGTGGGTGGTGGAAGCCCCAACCGCCAAAAGAACCGTGCAAATCACGATGGCGCGGCCGGCTTTGACCGATTACTCGCTCCTGAACAATTCCAACATCAATTTCGGTTTTACGAGCGTCACTCACGGGCCGGTTCATTCCAACGGTGGCATCCGTTTTGACGGCACCTCGGACACCTGGGTGGAAAGCGCCAAAGAAACCTATCAATATCTAAACCAAACTCATACCGGCGTTTGGGGTGGCGGCGGACCAAAATCGTTTTGGAAATATCCGGTGCCGGCCGTAGATTTCAACGGCATTACCCTAGACCTTGCCAATTTACAGGCTTCGGCCGAGGCCGAGGGGATCTACCTTACCTCCTCCGGCGAGCAGGGTTGGCATCTGACCCTCAAGGCCGACCGCACCGTTGATGTTTATAAAGTAAAAACCCTCAAATGTTATAATGGCAATGGCAAGTATAAAAATGGCGTCTGGCAGGGAACGGTGGTCTGCGTGGACATCGGCACCGAGGAATTTTTCGCCAACTATCCGATACCGGCGAGTGGTTCCATTTTCGCGGAAGACAATGTTTGGGTGCAGGGGGTGGTGAATGGCCACATTTCCATCGGCGCCGGCCAATTTCCGTCCAGTCCGGCCAATTATCGGACGATCTATATCAATAATAATATCACCTATTTGGAGAAAGTCGCCGGCAATTCCATCGGCCTGCTTACCGAGGGCGACATCGTTATTCCGCACGATGTGCCGAATGATATGGTTATAGAAGGCGCATTATTGTCGCAATATGGCAAGATGACCCGTCCGTATTATATCAATAACACCCGCAATTCTCTGACGATGTACGGTTCGTCCATTTCTTTTGAAACCTCGGGCGTTAAGTATACAAACGGCTGGGGCACGGTCATTTCCGGATTCGTGAATACCCTCTACACCTATGACGCCAACCTGCGCTATTTTCCGCCACCGTTTTTTCCGGTCAAAAATGTTTATGAGTTGTTGAGTTGGCGTGAATTGTGATTGACCACCTTACGACTTTACGACTTTGCGACCTTACGACCTTACGACCTTACCACTTTGCCACCTTACGACCTTACCACTTTACCACCTTGCCACCTTACGACCTTGCCACTTTGCTATGGGATTATGTTGGAAAAAACTTTTTCAGTTTTTCAAAATAGATTAAAAATGTTGATGGATAAATATGTTCACGAAGCATATACCATCACAAAATTTTTTCCGAAAGAAGAAATGTATGGTTCAATTTCTCAATTGCGCCGTTCAGCATTATCAGTGGTACTTAATTATATTGAAGGCTATTCTCGAAGAAGAAAAAAAGTACAGTTGCAATTTTATGAGATATCATATGGTTCTTTGGGTGAATCCGAATATTTGTGTTATTTTGCTTTGTCTGAGAATTGGATTAATTCTGAACAGTACAATAAGTTGATTAAAATGTCAGATGAAATAGGTAAAATGTTATGGTCGGAAATAACATCCGTAGAAAGAAGCATCGAAAAAGGTTACAAATAGGTAATAAGGTGGTAAGGTAATAAAGTCGCAAGGTAATAAGGTGGTAAGGTAATAAGGTGGTAAGGTAACAAGGTCGCAAGGTAACAAGGTCGCAAGGTGGCAAGGTGGCAAGGTACCACAGCGTATGATATAATAAAAACCATGTAGAAATATAAAATAAATTGACTATGCAAGGCCAAATTCGCAAAGGAGTGATCACTGTCGCCGGCCTCGGGACGCGGTTTTTGCCGGCCACGAAGGCGATGCCGAAGGAGATGTTGCCGGTATTGGACAAGCCGGTGGTCCAGTATATTGTGGAGGAAATGATGGCGAGTGGCATTACCGAAATAATTTTTGTCACTTCTTCGCAAAAAAGGCCGATTGAGGATCATTTTGATCGGGATAAGGATTTTGAGAACTTGTTGAAAGAAAAAGGCCGGTACGACAAGATCAAACCATTGGTGGAAATCGCGGAAAAAGTGCGTTTTTTTTATACTCGCCAAGCAATGCCTCTCGGCAACGGTCATGCCCTGCTTTGCGCCAAGGAATTTATCGGCGAGGAATCGTTCGCTTTTTCCGATGGCGACAGTATAATTGATTCCAAAACACCGGTGATCAAGCAACTGATTGGCGCCTACCGGAAGCTGGGGTCGTCGGTTATCGGCGTTCAGAAGATTGACAATCGCGAGACAATGACCAAATATGGCAATGTCTACGGCGCGCCGACCAAAGATAAACGGGTTTTTCGCATCAAGGAATTCAAAGAAAAACCGGCTTTGACCGACACCTCGCCAGATGGTCTCATTATCGGCGGTATGCGATATATTTTCACCAAAGATATTTGGCCGATATTGGAAGCGCAAAAAAGCGGTCGGGACAACGAAATTTGGTTGTCGGACGCCGCCAATGTCCTCGCCGGAAAAAAACCGTTTTTCGCTTATGAATACGAAGGAAGATATTTTGACACCGGCGACAAAATCGCTCTTCTAAAAACCGCCATTCATTTCGCCATGAAAGACAAAACGATGGGGGAGGAGATAAGGAATTTTTTTTCCGGGTATGAATCGCAATAAAAAATATTTTGGGTTTTTTTTGATGGTTTCCGCGCTTTTGGCGGTTTTTTTGCTTGGTTCTTCCGGTGGGGTGCAGGCGGCCGGGGAGTGCAATTGTACTTTGAAAGTAAGCGGGGTAAATTGTGACATTCCTTCTGTGGTCTATAAAAGCCCGGTTAGTTCCGAGGTGTTGGCCGGGGCGGATTTAATTAGCAAAGCGGTATTTCAAGGTAATTGCTCATTGATTAGTAAAATCAAACCCGACAAGAAAATTTTTACGATCGGTCCTACTTGCGCCGACAGCACCAATCTCAACGGTCTCGAGGGTTACACGGCTACCATTGCTTGTGAAGTCGCGCCGGAACCGTCTCCTGTTAATGTAAAACCGACCGCAGCCAAAAAAACCACCTCTCCAAATTCCGACAGTAAAATCTATACCGCCCAAGAAGCGGAGAGCGCTAGACAAGCGATAGAAATGGAAGCCTCGGCCAATGCCGGGTTTAACGCTCTCGGCACTACTAATGTTTCGATTGTGGTCGGTCGGGCGATCAAGGCGGTGATGGGAATCGTGGGTAGTATCGCTCTCGCGATGTTTGTTTACTCCGGCCTGATGTGGATGACCGCCGCCGGCAACAGTGAAAAAGAAGATAAATCCAAAATGATGTTGGTCTGGAGCGCGTTCGGCGTGGTGGCGATTTTCGGCAGTTACGCTTTACTTAA
>JBBTQT010000078.1:0-5936 GCA_038065575.1 Patescibacteria group bacterium | reverse complement strand
GTTCAGCTCCCCTCCCTCCACTAGAGGATATTTGTATTGGGATATTTGGTAGCCTTTCGGCAAATCCGGATAAAAATAATGCTTGCGGTCAAATTTGGATAGCTCGCGGATGGAACAACCGAGCGCGCGGCCAATCAGGGCTGTCCATTCAATCGCTTTTTGATTGGGGGTTGGCAAAGTGCCGGGATGAGCCAGGCAGATTGGGCAGATGTTGGTGTTGGGATGGCTATTGTCGGGATCATTGGGACAAGAACAAAACATTTTGCTTTTGGTTTTCAGTTCAACATGGATTTCCAATCCAATAACGGGGATGAGTTCCGGCATAGGGGTACGATTATTAAGTAGTATTGGCAGATTTCATTTTAGCATTGCCACCGGCAAAAGAAAAGACCCTTTTCAGGGGTCTTTTGATCGTCATTTTTTTCTACGCTTGCGGTATCGACGGCATCGGCGCGCTCTCAACTCGGCTATTTTTCAGCTCTCGGTAGAGAATAATCGGCACGGACATGGAAAGCGGCATCAAAAACGCGCTGATTGTCATGGAAACAATGATTGTGAGGCTCGTAATTAACAGGCTGTCGGCGTAAAAAGTAAGGAAACCGAACGGGAACAGGATGATCATTTCCAAAATATAGGTAACAAAGCCAATTAATAATGTGGGCGCTAATAGTCTCCAAAATACTCCCCACCATCGTCCGGCCACCAAACTCTTGCTGTATTTTAAGGCCGGCATTCCTCTTTTGTCATCCAAAATCACCGCCAAAGAGGCGAAAGCAAACCATAGACCGAAAATAATGCCCGGGATCACAAATAAAATCGTGCCGCCGATCAAAATGAGGATGGTCAGTATTCCGGTCGTGATGAGTGGCCAGAGATATTTTTTGGCCAGATTGAATTCCTCTTTGACGGAAAGCGTAGCGCCGGTGGCGTTGCCGGTCGAGCGTTCGTTGATCCGTTTGGTGAGCGCGGTCGTGATCCACAAAACGAAAATTGACAAGACCACATAGATGACGCCGATCAGCGCTAGGCTTAATAATTTGGTGGCTTTGATTCCGTCCATCATGTTCGTCAGGATGGAAATCACGAAAACATTGGCGATCGGCGCGAGGCTCATGAGCGTGTAGGGGATGATTACCAGCAAGACAAATGGCAAAAAAATCTTGAAATCTTTTTTGTACAGTAAAAAAGATTCTTTGATAATTCCGCGGGCGTTCGGGAGCATAGTGATTCAATTACGAATTAAAAATTATTTATCCGTCCGTAGCCTTAGCGAAGGCGGACGAATTACGAATCGATAATCAATTACGAATTAAGAATTAAGAATTACGAATGTTGCGTTTGTTTCGTCTATTGGCGATGGTAAAGTAAAATAAAGAGCAGTTTTGGCTTGTCTGTCAAAATTCGTAATTCGTAATTTTTAATTCGTAATTCTCAACTTAGCATTTCTTCCAACAACCTCACGGCTATACTTTCCATTATATCAACTTTTTCATTTGTATCCAAGATGTGGATTTTGGTACCCTGTTTTTTGAAATATGACAAATAATTTTCATCGGTAAATTTTGTTCTCGCTTTTTGCAGAAAATCCAATTTTTCAAAAATGGCGGTGTCTTGTTTGTCAGTGCGTTCATCAAGGCGAGCGAGGGCAATTTCTGCCGGTACATCGGCGATTACCAGATGATCAGGAGCGTGCTTTAGAGCCAGCGCGTTGCCTTCAATGACAGCAACATCGTCCATGCTTAAATTTTGGCTTTGAATCGGTTGGTAACATAATGAAGTGCTGACGCCGCGATCTTGGATGACGATTTTGCCTAGATTCAAGTAGGGGATAATCAGGCGACGATAGAGCATAAAGCGATCCAGCGCGTACGCCTCGGCGATGGTTTCCGCCGGATAATCATTTCCATTCTTAATCAATTCCTCGCGGATGGCGAGGCCGGTCCAAACATTGGTCGGCTCGGCCGAAATAACCACATCGTATTTCTCTATCTCGGCGAAGGTCGGATGAGTATGGAACTCGCGCCAGTAATCTTTGAGGATAAAAATTTTTTTATTTTGGCTCCGCAAATAAGTCGTCCAATTATTGATGATGGTGCTTTTGCCCGAGCCGTCGATGCCGTCAATGATGATGAACATACTGTGTTTAATTACTAATTAATAATTTCAGAGTACGTCATTGCGAGGAGCAACGAGCGAAGCGAGGGCGGACGAAGCAATCCCTTGGCGTTGTGAAATAAACTAAGGGATTGCTTCGTCGTTCGCTTCTCTCACTCCTCGCAATGACATACTCTGAAATTTTTAATTCGTAATTGCTTTCTTGTATTCAACAAACGAAAATCCTTCGTGATCTTCGCGCGCGGATTCGGTCCAGACGATTTTGTCTATTTCCGGAAAAAAAACATCGCCGTCCACGATTTTGTCCACTTCGGTGATGTAGAGTTTATCCACACGGTTAATTGTTTGGCGGTAAATGCTGGCGCCGCCGCAGACATAGACATCTTCGTTTTTCAATTCTTCAAAAACTTTATCCAAAGAATGAAAAATCCGCACGCCCGCGGCCGCTTGGTAATTTTCGTTTAGAGTGACCACGACGGTTTTTCTTTTCGGCAGAGGTTTGCCCAAATATCCGAGGATTGATTCATAAGTAGCTTGCCCCATGAGGCAAGTTTTTCCCAGTGTCAAATCCTTAAAGTGTTGTAAATCCTCGGGAATATTCCACGGCAATTTGTTTTTGAGGCCGATGCAGTTATTTTTGGCCACGGCGGCAATCAGGGAAAATGGCATATCTAAATCAGAGAAATTAAATGCTCCAAGCCAACGCTCAATGTTGTAAGCGTCGGTCGGTTTTTCGGTTCGCGATTTAGCGATGTTTTCAAAAGATCAGTCAATTCCATTTCAAATTCCGGGCTCAATTCAATTCTTTTTTTTCGTAGATATATCAATCTGTCGTCCAGCTCTTCCAATATGACCCCGAATTGGTAGACCGGTTCTTTTTCCGAGATATTCGGATTTAAGGTGGCACTTGAAGCGCACTCCGGCGGAGAATAATTGATGTGGGCGAACCGTTTGGTCTTGGTGCCGTCAATGGCGCAGGCTTCCAGATCAAACAGAACGCCTTTTTCCTCATTTTTTTCGTTATCTTTTGTTTTTACGCAGCCGATATTTTCCGAGCAGATGTCCATTAGGATTATTCCCTGCCGATGCAGATGAATGGCGCCTTGAACGCCGTCGTGAATCATTTTCAGTATTCTTTTCACAGCTTCGCGGTCGTTTGCGGATCTAAGCAATTCTTGAACATTTTTTATTTTTCCCAAATATTCGGCAATCGTTACGGCTTTTTCTTTGTCTTGGTGATAGATGTTGACGATGTTTTTATGAGGAGGAATGGTTGTTAATTTGCTAAACGCGGTTTGCATGCTATCGCTGTACCTGCCTCTGGTAACAAATTCGTTGGTGCGGAAAATTTTTGATGGCTCTGAGTCTCGGTCGTGTTGGTTTTCAATTAGAACGACGTCGTTTCTTCCACTGTTTGCATCGTCGTACTTATTTTGCAGATCTTCCACTACCAAATAATAATCATCCGGATCAAGATGGTCGGCCAATTTTTTTATGACCGCTCTTCTGATATCGCTGATTGCCTTTTTCATCTCTTCGGCGGCAATACATTCATCGGTTCCCGGTCGGCAATAATTTCCATCTTCTTTATATTCAAGATCATTGCTTAGAGTGAATATTTCGATCAGACTGTCCTCGCGCAATGTTTCTAAAACAAATATTTTTCTTTCCGATGGGGATGAATTTATTGCTCTGATTTCGTCAATCACTTCCAAAATATGCCGGACATAAGCGTCCAAGGCCTTTTTACCGATCCCTTTTTCGTCATTCAAAAAATCCCATTGGACACCATGGTTGTCGTCATTGATTTTATGATCGCCTAGAAAATGAATTCTTGTTTCCTTCGACATGTTTTTGAGCAAGTTAAATTTAGACGGCAATCGGGAATTTAATGCCCGGGTGGCTTTGGTAATTATTAATTTTGGTGTCGGAATATTCCCAATCAAAAATGGAAGTGAATTTTTCCGTGGAAATTCGGGACAGTGGATATTGATTCGGGTCGCGGTTCAGTTGTTCCCGAGCACCGTCCAGGTGATTGAGATAAATATGGACATCAGCCAGGAATCCGGTAAGTTTGCCTTCTTTGAGTCCGGTTTCTTTGGCGAGAAGGTGAAGCAATGTGGCATAGCTCGCGATATTGAACGGCAGTCCGAGCATGGTGTCCACCGATCTTTGGCTCCAAAATAAATTCAATTTTCCCTCCAAAACCGTCACCTGAAAACCATAGTGGCAAAATGGGGGAACAACAATGTCTCGGTCTATCGGATTCCAGGCCAGAACCAACATTTGCCGGCTGGCGGGAGTTTTTTTCAGATCTTCCACCATTCTTTTCAGCTGATCCACTCCTTGGCCGGTGTAATCAGCGTCGTAGCCGGCATATTTGGCGCCGAAATGTCGCCATTGCCAGCCGTAAATCGGCCCCAAATCTCTTTCGGCAAGCATTTTTTTCTTGGTGGCTTCGTCGTGGGCGTAGGGCACGCGGAGGGGCGTGCACCACTCATCCCAAATGTGATTATCGCGGTCAAGAAGCCATTTTTTGTCGCTAATGCCTTTGATAAAAAATTCCAATTCGCTCGCGACCAGGCGGTAGGGGACTTTTTTGGTGGTAAGAAGAGGAAAGCCTTTTTCCAGGTTATGTTGGAACATCGCGCCGGCGATGGCGAGAGTGCCGGTGCCGGTGCGGTCGTCTTTTTTTACGCCCTCGTTCAAAACTTTTTTAACAATGTCCAGGTAGGCTTGCATATTATTTTTTACAGTGAATGGATTTTATTATTTGCCGGTGCTGCCGAAATTTCCATCGCCGCGCGAACTTTGTGCGAGGTCGTCGGTTTCTTCCAGCTCGGCGATAGCCACCGGAATTATCAGTATTTGGGCGATTTTGTGGCCTTGGTTGATTTGGTATGGTTCTTGGCCTAAATTAATTAATTGCACATTGTATTCGCCGCGGAAACCCGAATCATAAACTCCGCCCAGTGTGTGAATACCGCCGTTTTTCGGCAAACTGCTTTTGTCCTTTACAATCGCGGCATAGCCGGCGGGCAATTCCAGAGCGAATCCGACATTAAACAATTTTCTTTCGCCCGGCGCCAATAAATAATCCTCCATTGAAAATAAATCCAAGCCGGCGTCTTCGCCGGGGTGGCCGTATCTCGGCAGGACGCAGTCGGGGTTCAGTTTTTTTATTTTTATTTTCATACTTTTATCACTGGATTGTATCTTCTAGCTCGCCAAATTGTGTCTGTTTTTTTGGGTCAAAATACGCCCTTCGGGCTATCCCACTTGGGGGATTGCGTTGACCCTGCGAAAAACAGACACAATTTGGCTGGTAGTAATTCTGATTTATGTTTTTGTCATTCCCGCCCCCACTTTCGTGAGGGTAAACTCCGGCGGGAATCCACGATCACATTTGACAAATTATCTTTTCAATCCGTTCGCCTGGATTCCCGCCTTCGCGGGAATGACAGTGTTGTTTGTCAAATCTGTTAATGTAATCCAAGTTTAATCGCGATTTCTTCCAACTGTTTTTTCAGATCTTCAATACTGCCATTATTATCTATTGTAAAATCGGCGATGGTCGCGATACTTTTTATTTTTTGTTCTGATTCCTGCGCTCCCTCGACTTGAAATTGTTCCCAGGTTTTGTTGGCATCATCGGATTTTTCCTGGCGAGCGATCAGGCGTTCGTAGCGAAGTCGTTCATCTGTTTTTAAGGAGATCAAATGAAATCCGGGATTGGCTTTGAGATAAGTAATATCGCTCGGGCGGCGTACGCCTTCGGTGATGATGAGGATGGCCGCGGAATTATTGACATCCTCGGCGAT
>JBBTQT010000077.1:0-15302 GCA_038065575.1 Patescibacteria group bacterium | reverse complement strand
GATCCGGAAAAAATTTCAGGAGCGAAGTTTATTATCATCGCCGTACCGACGCCGGTGGACAAAAGCACGGTGCCGGATTTGTCGCTCGTGGAGAGCGCTACCGCTATGGTCGGAAAATACTTGACGCCGGGGAGCGTGGTGGTTTATGAATCAACCGTGTATCCGGGGGTAACCGAAGATTTATGCGTTCCGATTTTGGAGAGTGAATCAAAAATGAAATGTCCGGCCGATTTCAAAGTGGGTTATTCGCCGGAAAGAGTCAATCCTGGCGATCGGGAACATTCCATTGATAAAGTGGTCAAAGTCGTCTCCGGCATTGACGCGGAATCATTGGAATTGATTGCTTCGGTCTATGGCGCTATCACCGCTGTTTACCGCGCGCCCTCAATCAAAGTGGCGGAAGCGGAAAAAGCGATGGAAAACGCCCAAAGAGATTTGAACATCGCTCTCATGAATGAATTGGCGGTGATTTTCAATAAAATCGGGATCAGTGTTTATGATGTGATCGATGCGGCCTCGACTAAATGGAATTTTTTGCGGTTTTATCCCGGACTGGTCGGCGGACATTGCATCGGCGTTGATCCCTATTATCTCACGCACCAGGCCAAGCTGATGGGCTACTATCCGGAAGTGATGCTTTCGGTTCGTCATACGAACGACGCCATGGCCGGTTATCTGGCCGGGGAAGCGATGAAATGTTTGCTCGCTCATCGTCCTGATACCACCAAGGCCAAAGTGGTGATTGCCGGATTGACTTTCAAAGAAAATATTCCGGATATTCGAAATTCAAAAGTGTTTGATATTTACAATGAACTGAAATCTTTCGGGATCGCGCCGTTCGTCTACGATCCCCTGGCCGACAAAGCCGAGGCAAAAGCGGAATACGGCATTGATTTATGCTCGCCCGCGGAGCTGAAAGACATTGATTTGCTGATTTTCGCGGTGCCGCATCAGGAATTGAAAAAAATCGCCATCCCTGATATTATGAGTGGGGCGGGTGCGGTGGTCTTTGACATTAAACGCGCGCTGGATAAAAATCAATTTACTCGCCACGGCATTACATATTGGACTTTGTGATTATGCAAAAGAAACTTTCATTGGATACGGACACTTGCATTAAATGCGGAATTTGCGTTTCTCTCGCCCCCGAAATTTTCAAATTTGAGGGCGACCTGGTCGTAATCGCGTCGGACGCGCCGATTGAGGAACAGGAAGAGCAAATTCAAACCGCGATTGACGCCTGTCCGGTCACCGCCATTAAGTGGATTGAAGAATAATTTTATGAGCAAATACTTGGTAACCGGCGGTGCCGGATTCATCGGTACGAACATCGTCAAGCGGCTTTTGGCCGATGGCCACAGCGTGACAGTGGTTGATAATTACGCCGGCGGAAAATTTGAAGAACGCCTGCAAGCGGGCGCGGAATATATTGAAGCGGATATCCGCGATTTGGAAAATTTGAAAAAAATTTGTCTCTCCGGATTTGATGGAATTTTTAATTTGGCGGCTCTGCCGCGCGTGCCGTTTTCCGTGGAATTTCCTTTGGAATCGCACGAAATAAATATTGACGGCACATTGAAGGTTCTGCTGGCGGCGCGCGACGCGAAAATCAAGCGCGTGGTTTTTTCTTCCTCATCTTCGGTTTACGGCGATCAGGATCATTATCCGGTTAGTGAAGATTTAACCGCCTTGCCCATCAGCCCATACGCTCTCCATAAATTCGTCGGCGAGCATTATTGTCGATTATTCGCCGAATTATACGGTTTGGAAACCGTCTGTTTGCGTTATTTCAATGTCTACGGACAATATTTTGATCCGAACGGCGCCTACGCCCTCGCCGTCGGCAAATTTATCAATCAAAAAAAGAACGGCGAGCCTCTGACCATTTGCGGCGATGGCGACTATTATCGGGATTATGTTCACGCCCGTGATGTGGCGAGCGCCAACCTTCTCGCCATGACAAACCCCGCGGTTGGCAAGGGAGAAATTTTTAACATCGGCAACGGCCGCGCAATCTCGGTCAATCAGTTGGCCGCGATCATCGGCGGCCCCACAGTTTTCATTCCGCCCCGTCTCGGCGATGTCCGTCGCACCGAAGCCGATAACGCCAAAGCGCGCAAGTTTTTGGGCTGGTCGCCGACCCTCACATTGGAGGAAGGCATTGCTGAATTGAAAAAAGAGTGGGGGCTGACGAATTAAGAATTACGAATTACGAATATCCGGAAGTGATAATGGGTGTGGCAACTCCAATATGTCACTTCGTTCGCTCCCATTGCCCGTCCGAAGCGTAGCGTAGGCGGGTCGCAATGACATAACCCCATTGATCACTACTGTCCCATCATCCTCATCACCACATTGATGGTTCTGAGAAGAATAATCGCGTCCAACAAAATGGAGCGATTTTTTATATAATAGAGGTCAAATTGCAATTTTTTCAGAGTTGATTCCAGAGTATCGGTATAATGCTGATGAATGGCCGCCCAGCCGGTAATGCCCGGTTTGACCATGTGCCGCAATGTGTAGTAGGGCATTTGGCTTTCTAAATTGGCGACGATCTCCGGTCGTTCCGGCCGCGGTCCGATCAGAGTGATTTCTCCTTTGAACAGATTGATAACTTGAGGCAGTTCGTCCAAGCGGGTTTTTCTTAAGAATTTTCCGACCGACGTGGCGCGCTTATCGTTCTTGCTCGCGAATTGCGCGCCGTTTTTTTCAGCGCTGCCGTCCGGCGCCATCACGAACATGGTGCGGAATTTGTAGATATTGAAAACCGCGCCGAAATGACCGACCCGCGCCTGTTTGAAAAAAATCGGCCCGTGCGAACTGAATTTGATGGCGAGCACAATGAGAGGCAGAATCAGGAGTAAAATCAGTCCGAGAATAACCGCGAAAACATAATCCACGAATCTTTTGACGCGATTGTAAATCGGTTTATCAATATTGGCCAGGTTGCCGAGAAACCAGGTATCGGAGAAAGTGGACGGCGGCACCCGGCCGGTGATGGTTTCGTAGAAAGCGGATAATTCGGTGATTCGCACCGGCCAAAAAAGCAACTCATACAATTCTTTGAGAACTTGGGGTTCGGATTGAATCTGTGGTTCGGTAATGATCAAGTTCGCCTCGTGCGCGTTGATGGCGGATCGCAGAGATTGGATTTGGCGATAGACCGTGATATTTGCGCCGACAACCCCCGTGATTTTATTATTCGGATCAAACACCACCACCGGTTGATAGCCTCGTTCCGGATGATTACTGAGAATCTCAATCAATTCGTTGATTTCTCGGTTCCAGCCGATGAAAATAACGCGACTGCCCAAATTTTTGTCAATGATGAATTTGGCGTAAATCAGCCGCCATAAATAACAAATCAGGAAGCCGAAAATGATGTTCAGAAGCAGAATGGTTTTTGGCGTAGTCTGATTGTTCGGAGTGAGGTAAAGGATGAAAATACTGATGAATAGCGAAAGCGTGGCCGATTCCAGGAGGCGCAGATAATGTTTTTTTTCCTTGAGAGTCCCCAAATCATAAAGTCCGTTGATGAAATTTATCACCACCCAGCTCGCGAACAGGATCGTAAAAATTGACAGTTTATCGTTGATGGCGTCACTCGCCGGCAATTCAAAATAACGGACGGCCAGGCTGATCCAGAAACCCAAACTGAAAGAGATGAGGTCGCCCGATAAGAGTACCAGTTGTTTGAAACGATAGACGATTTTCATAGAAAATGAGGGAGTTTGAAGTAAGTTGCCGAATGGCTTCCTTTTTGCTATACTGGGCAAATAAGTTCGTATTTTTTTGACGCTGAGTTTAGTGTGTTATTTATAGCATACAATTTTCCAAAAAACAAGTTTATGATTAGCCGATGGCGGTTGGCGGTGTTTGTGTTATTGACGGGTTTTTTTACTCCGCTTTTCACCTACGCAATTTTCAGCAATGATCCGGAGGTGGAACAATGGGGCTACCAGGATACCGGCGTTTATCGCGCTTGGGAAAAGACCGTGGGCGCGAAGCGAGTGGTGGTGGCGATTGTGGATAATGGTTTTGATCATTTGCATCCGGATTTGAAAGAAAATGTCTGGAAAAATAGCGCGGAAATTCCCAATAATCGCATTGACGATGACAATAACGGTTTTGTGGATGATATCGTTGGTTGGAATTTCGTGCCGGAAGATGTGAACGGTGATTTGGTCATTGATGACAGTGAAAAAAATGGCAATAACGACCCTCGTCCGAAAGTTGCCAATTTGACCGACCTGCAAAAATCGGACAATGTTTACAGCCATGGCACGGCCGTTGCCGGCTTGATCGGCGCGGTCGGCAACAATAAATACGACGGATCGGGCGTAAATTGGAAGGTAAGGCTTATGAATTTGCGCGTCGTCGGCAATTCCGGAGCGGGTGATCAGGTTTATGTGGCGCCGGCCATAAAATACGCGGTGGATAACGGCGCCGATATTATCAATATCAGTCTGGTATCCGAAGCCGATGACGAAATCAAGCAAGCGGTGGAATACGCCCAGAAAAAAGGGATTGTGGTGGTGGCGGCCGCCGGCAATGACATGGCGGATTTGAATCTTGATCATGTTTACCCGGTCTGCGCCGATTTCGGCAATCCGGAACAGGCGGTGCTGGGCGTGAGCGCCATTGATAGAAGCCATCGCAAGGCTCGGTTTTCCAATTCCGGCTCGCAGTGCGTGGATGTAACCGCGCCCGGCTCCGGCATCAACACTTTGAGTTATTTCATGGACGCGGCCGATGAGTATGTCAAAGGCTGGTTCGGCACTTCATTTTCGGCGCCTTTTGTAAGCGCCGCCGCCGCTCTTGTCAAAAGCGTTCAGCCGGATTGGAAAGCGCCGGCTATTTTTCGGGCGATTTTGTCCACTGTTCATAAAACGCCGCCGCAAGATGAAGAAGAATACCAAAATTTGTTCGGATTCGGGCTTTTGCAGGTGGATAAGGCGGTGGAGTACGCTCTCAGCAACGCCACTCCTGATAGCATTTTGAAAACCACTAAAAAATTCATGCTTTTTTCTCCGGCGGACGGTCTGGTAAGAGAAAGAAATTTGGCCAAAGAAAATGACGGAATTTACGGCTTCAATACCTTGAAAAACGCCAACCGCGTATTTTTAGGTCGCGCCAAAGACGGTTTGGTCTGGATTATTGAAAAAAAACAGCGCGCCAACCAAAGCGTGATTGAAATTTACGATGCCGGTTGGGGTAAAATAAATTCTTGGCTTTTGCCAACGACCGGAGTTTCGGCTCTGAGCGTCGGAGACGCGGATGGTGATGGCCGGACTGATTTGATTGTTATTCAAACTATCAAAATTAAAAACGCCAAGTCCAAGACTGAATTCAAGATTTACGGTTTGGACGGAATCTTGTTGAAAACTTTTCCATTTGTCGGAACTTCGGCGAACGGTTTTTTGGCAACATATTCGGATCAACCCGACGGCGCGAAAAATTTGGCGTTCTTGAAACCGGACAAGGTTGGGGGAACGATTCATTGGTATGCCGCCGGAGAGCTGATGGGTACGCGGCGTCTCGCGGAACTGGGCGCGGTCGCGGATTTTCAGGCCTTGGATTTGGACGGTGATGGTCGGGAAGAATTTCTGATTTTGGAAAGTGTAGCGGGTCGAACCGATTTGGCGGTTTACGACAGCGCCGGCAGATTAAACATTTCTTTTCCTTTGGGAAATATCAAGGCTTCGGAATTCAAATTGCATGTCTATGATTATGATGATGATGGCCGAAATGAAATTATCGTCTATCCTTTGAAGTCAGACGGATTATTGACCGTTTGGAGTGGCAGTGGCGATAAATTATCGGAGTGGGCGATACCGCGCGCGGATTCAGACACCACCTCCACCCCAGCTTTTTTGAAAATTTTATCGCTTCCTTAATCCTAATTTATTTTTTATGATGAACGACCCGCTTATTTTTGAAAAGAAAAATGTGCTCGTCACCGGCGGCGCCGGCTTCATCGGCTCGCATCTTTGCGAACGGCTGCTGCGCGAGGCGAAAGTAATCTGCATTGATGATTTTTCCAATTCTAAAATCACCAACATTGAACATCTCTTGCAGTATCCGGATTTTGAATTCATCAAGTATGATGTTAATTCTCCTCTGGACTTGGATCAATTTCCGGAGTTGGATAAATTCAAAGTGAAATTTCAGGGTATTCAGGAGATTTATCATCTGGCTTGTCCGACCAGCCCGAAGAATTTTGAAACGTTCAAAATTCAATCGCTCTGGGCCAATTCGCGCGCCATTCTTTCCACTCTGGACTTGGCGGTTAAATACAGAGCGAAGTATGTGTTCGCTTCAAGTTCGGTGGTCTATGGTCCGCCGACGACCGAGCATTATATTTTTTCCGAGAGCGACGAGGGTCGCGTCAATCATCTGAACCCGCGTGGCTGTTATGACGAAGGCAAAAGGTTTGCCGAGACTTGCGTGGAAACTTATCGGCAGGTGTACAAAGTGGACGCCAAAATCGCCCGCGTGTTCACCACCTACGGCCCGCGGATGAAACTGCGCGACGGACTCCTGATACCGGATTTTATTTTGAACGCCATTGAAGGTCGCGATTTGGTTGTCTATGGCGACGAAACTTTGGAACAATCAATGTGTTTTGTCACTGATTTGGTTGATGGTTTGGCGCGCCTGATGAGCAGTGATCCTGATGTTACTTTGGTTAATTTCGGTTCGGAAGATCCTTTGAAAATGGTGGCGGTGGCCAAAAAGATCATTGAGATGACCAATTCCCGTTCGCAGATCGTTTTTGAGAACCCGCTATTATTTCTGACCAAGAGAGGAACGCCGGACTTGAAACGCGCCAAAGAAGAATTGGGTTGGTTACCGCTTATCCGTTTGGAAGAAGGCCTGCGGCTCGCCATAGACTATACTATCGCGAATAAAGAGGCGCTGGTGTAGATCTCATATGTCATTCCCGCGAAGGCGGGAATCCAGATAAACAATATTCCGCTTTTTGATTGACCGTGGAGCAATAAAAGCCTACAATTTACGATGTCATTTGCCCGCAATTTTATTATATTTATGCCAACTTTAAACTGGATCGGCAAGGAAGCCGTAGTAAACCACGACAAGGAAGTACCTTTCCGACTGCTCCGTAAAGTAAAGTCATCTTCTGTCGGCGACAACTCACAAAATCTCATCATCCACGGTGATAATCTTGAAGCATTAAAAGCGTTAATGCCTTATTATGTTGGAAAAATAAAGTGTATCTACATTGATCCGCCTTATAATACCGGAAATGAGAGTTGGGTTTACAACGATAAGGTAAATTCGCCTAAAATTAATAAATGGCTCGGCAAAGTTGTGGGGAGAGAATCCGAAGATTTTTGCCGTCATGATAAATGGTTGTGCATGATGTATCCGAGGTTGAAACTCTTGCGTGATTTACTTCGTGATGACGGGGCGATTTTTATTTCAATTGATGATAACGAGCATTGTCATCTAAAAATGATAATGGACGAAATTTTTGGTATAGAAAATTTTGTAACAAACATTATTTGGCAAAAGAAATACACACAAAGTAATGACGCAAAATATTTTTCATCAACTCATGATTTTATAGTTTGTTATGGAAAAAATGTTGAAAATATAAATTTTAAAATCAATTTAATAGAACGAACAGAAGAACAAAACGCACGCTATAAAAATCCCGACAATGATCCAAGAGGTGGTTGGATGACTCAGCCACTACACGCTAAGAGTGGTACTGATAAAACATATATTTTTACATTTAAAAATGGCATTACTTGGAAACCCCCAGTAGGTACATTTCCTCGTTATAGTATTGAAACTTTAAAAAAAGCTGAAGAGCTGGGTGAAGTATGGTTCGGATCCAAGGGAACAGCAGTTCCACGTCTTAAAAAATATTTAAACGAAATGAAAGACGGGGTAATTCCAAAGACAATTTGGCTTTACGACGAAGTTGGTAGTAACGATGACGCAAAAAGAGAATTAAAAAATATTTTTTCTGATAATCCATTTGCTACACCAAAACCAACTAAACTATTGAAAACAATCATTAAAATTTCGTCTGGTAAAGATGATATAATTTTGGATTCTTTTGCAGGCTCTGGCACTATTGGCCACGCCATATTAGATTTGAACAAGGAAGACAACGGAAATAGAAAATTTATCCTCGTTGAAATGGAAGCGGGAATTGCAAAAAATATAACTGCCGAGAGAATAAAAAGAGCGTCTGAAAAATATGGCTACGGAGACGGCTTTGAATTTTGTGAACTGGACAAACCGTTATTTGATGAGCAGGGACAAATTGAGGAAACCTGCGAATTTAATCAATTCGCCACTTATCTCTACTTTACCGAAACCCAAACTAACATTGATAAGAATAAAATCGAAATGAATTTTATCGGTGAATATGAAGGGAAAGAGTTTTATCTTTTATATACAGAGAAGCATACAAACATTTTAGATAAATCTTTTTTGACCAACCTTCGAAAGAACAAAAAGCAAAAAATTGTTTATGCCGACAAGAATTATCTTGATGAGAGTGAGCTGTTAAAACATAATGTAGTTTTCAAGCAAATTCCTTATGAGGTTAAGATGTATTAAATATGACAACAACTACGATAACTGTCGTAAATTTTATGAGCAGTATACATTGGCCAACGGTGGTGACAACAACTCTTGGTTCCGGTGTGATCGCCGCTTTATGTAATGCTGGCGTAAACTGGCAGCTGGCAAGGAAATCCAAGGAAGATGATAGATATGAAAAACTATATGGGCCATTAAAATTTAATCTGTTGCTGATGAAATTGATAGTTGATAATAAGGATGATGTTATTAATGATATTGAAGCATATGCAAGTATCGACCTACGTGTTGATATGACAATTAAGCATGTATCTCCATTAATTTTGAAGTGGAGAGAACATCTGGATAATATTAAGGATTTATTTGAAAAAAATTCTGGATTTATACGTAGGAATGATTTTAGCCTGGTTAAAGATTTCATGGATGGGTATGTTAAGATTCAGATCGCGCAAGATGGGCAAAATCTTTTGGCTGTGCAGTCAAATCGCATAGATCAAATATTGGAAGCAGTAAAAAATCTTCAAAACAAATTACTATAAATATGGAACTAAAAAAATATCAACAATCGGCTGTCGATACTCTTAAAAAATATCTAAAAACTTTGCAGGAGGTCGGTAATGCAAAACGAGCCTTTATTGAAGTAGCAGAGGGTATTTATAATTCAGATTTTTTTAACGACACTCCATTTGTCTGCATAAAGATCCCAACAGGTGGCGGTAAAACTTTGGTTGCCTGTCATGCCACGGAAACAATAATGAAAACCGCTTTAGCCAACAAAATGGAAAGAGGAATCGTAATGTGGTTCGTGCCATCGGAGGCGATTAAAACCCAAACACTCAAAAAATTCAAAGACAAGAACGATCCACACCGTCGAGCTTTGGATGAGGCCTTTCAGGGTGGCGTGCGAATTTTTTCCAATGAAGAAGCTTTGAGAATACGCAAAGAGGATGTGAGCGACAATCTTTGCATGATTATTTCCAGTTTAGAGGCATTTAGAAAAGATAAAAAGATTCAAAGCAAATATAAAGTTTATCAGGAAAATGGAGCATTACTTGATCATTTTGATCACATTGGCAATGATGATGGGTTGGAAAAAGACGAAAATGGTACGGTTATATATTCTTTGGGAAATGTAATTAAAATGAGTAATCCCTTGATTGTCATTGATGAGGGACACAAAACTCAAACTCAACTTTCCATTGATTTTATCAAAGACTTAAACCCTTGCTTTATCATTGAGTACACCGCCACCCCGCGAAGCGGTAGTAATATTTTGGTGGATATTTCCGCCTCGCAATTAAAAGAAGAACAAATGGTTAAAATTCCGATTGTTTTGGAAAGCGCGACCCAATGGCAAGATTCTGTCGCGCGAGGTATTGAAAAAAGATATGAACTCGAAAAAGAAGCCAAAAAATTACAGAGTGAATATATCCGTCCGATTGTGCTTTTACAGGCACAGCCTCAAAGTAAAGTTAATGACACAATCACCGTTGAAGAATTAAAAAATTATTTGATTAATGCTAAAATTTCAGAAGAAGAAATTGCAATTAAGACATCCGAACGAAATGATCTTGAGGGTGTGGATTTGTTTAGCAAGAAATGTAAAATTCGCTACATAATTACCGTTAACGCCCTCGCCGAGGGTTGGGATTGTTCGTTTGCCTATGTTTTAGTGTCTGTGGCCAATGTGGGGGCTAAAATCGCCGTAGAACAAATTATAGGGCGTATAATTCGTATGCCTTATGCCAAAAAGAAAGCTAATGAGGATTTAAACCGTTGTTATATTTTCGCCTCGGCCAAAAACTTCAACGAAGCGGCCACCCAAATTATTGGCGGTCTTGAAAGCAATGGGTATAGCCGACATGATTTGTTGAACGCCGGTGATAAGGAACAAAAATACGAATTAGAGGTTGCAAGAGTTGTCAAAAAGGATTTTGCCGTTCCAATGATGAGTTTAGACGGCGACAGACTGACTTTTGAAGAATTGATTGGCGAGGATTTTCAGCTTGCTAAACAAAATGCCGAATTTGATTTTGAAATTCATTATGATAATGACGGTCGAGCGATTATTGATATCCAAGCCGACAAATGGATTAAGGGTGCTCAACAATTTTTAAAGCTTACTTACAAAGACAAAAAGTTTTCTAAAAAAGAACTGGTGCAATGGTTGGATAAAAAACTTCGCTATACTCTATTGGATCAGCCCGACAAAGTTAAATTTATTGATAATGCATTGGAGTATCAGTTAAATAAAAAATCGTTGGCTGAATTGTCGGTTAATCGTTATGTTTTGCTTAATAAGCTCGGCGAAGTAATCGACGGAGTTTTGGAAGCCTATAGTAAAAAGCAATTTGATAAAGCTTTGATTGCTAAAAAAATTACTGTAAAGCCATTTGATAATTATCCCGAAACAATTATCTTGGGTCAAGAAATGCCTCAAAAATTCAATAAGAATTATTACGGTAAAGTTGATAAACTAAACAAAGAAGAACTTAATTTTGTTGAACGAATTGATTTAGATACTTTGCCGAATATTGATTTTTGGATTCGCAACCGTGAAAAAGCAGATCCGTTCTATATTATCGGTTGGAAGAAAAACAAGTTTTATCCCGATTTTATCGCTCATACCAAAGAAGGCGATATTATTGCGTTGGAGTGGAAAGGCGGAGATAGAGTTAGCAATGAAGATACTGAATACAAGGTCGAGATTGGCAAAAAGTGGGCTGAACTAGGTAAGGGTAAATTGCATTTTTTCTTGGTTCATAATGGGAATATTGAAGAGGCGTTAAATGAATTAAAAGGATTGTAATTAATTTTTAATTATCACACTATGTTCCTCGCCCTCGTGCCCGGGTACAACGAAGAAAAAAATATCGCTTCCGTGGTGAGGCGGATTATTCCTTTCGTGGATGAGGTGGTGGTGATTGACGACGGTTCTACGGACGAGACGGCGAGGGCGGCGCAACAGGCGGGCGCGACCGTCATTCGGCACGAGTTGAATCGTGGCCAAGGGGCGGCACTCGAAACCGGTCATTGCTACGCCCGAGCGCGGAACGCGGATTTTGTTTTGCATTTTGACGGCGATGGCCAGTTTAACGCCGAGGATATTCCGCGCGCCCTGGAAGAAATGAAAAATAGTGGCGCCGATATTCTTTTCGGTTCCAGATTTTTGGATAATCGTTCTCTGATTCCCTGGACCAAGAAAAAAATAATTTTGCCGGTAGCTCGCCTGGTGGATCGATTGCTTGGTGGCGCGAAATTAAGCGACAGCCATAATGGTTTTCGCGTTCTGAATAAACGCGCTCTCCAACTCCTGAAATTGACGCAGGACAGAATGGCGCACGCCAGTGAGATTCCGGTACTGGCCGAGAAAAATAATTTGCGTCATATTGAATATCCGGTGAAAGTCAGCTACCGCGAATATGGTCAGAACGGCCGGAACGGCGTCAAAATACTCTGGGATTTGGCGCTTGGCCGAATTTTGAAATCTTAATCCTGATTTTATGATAATTTTCCAAATTTTATTTTTCTTGTTCGTCCTTTACGCCGTTTATTCCGTATTGGAAAGAAAGAAGGAAGGCCTGCTCCGCTTTCGCGGAGTGTTTTTCTGGATTTCATTTTGGATACTTGCCGCCATCGCGGTATTGCGTCCTGATCTAACCACCATTATTGCCAATTATCTCGGCATCGGTCGCGGCACGGACTTGGTGGTCTACGCTTCGCTCGCCGTAATGTTTTTCGTTTTATTTAGATTCCACATCAAATTGGAAAAAATAAATCGTCAGATCACCAAGGTCGTCAGACAGGACGCGTTAGACGACGCGTTGAAAAATAAATAAATCGCGATTGTTTTATTTGATATTCATTCAAGCTGACGCTATGAAAATCGCTCAAATTGTTTGTCGCTATCCGCCCTATTACGGGGGAATGGGGAATGTCGTCTTTCAAACGGCCTCGTTTTTGTCGGCAATCGGGCATGATGTCACGGTTTTTACGCCGGATTATTATCCGGAAAGCGAAATTAAGCCGGTCACGGCACCGGTTGATTCCAGCCATGAACCGGAATTGCAGACTGAAATTGATTATGCCAAACGTTTGAAACCCAGTTTGTCTTACGGCAATGCCGCCCGCCTGCCGGACATGAAAAAAGAATTGGATGGTTTTGATCTGGTGCATCTGCATTATCCTTTTTTCGGCACGAATAATTTGGTACGTAACTGGAAATTAAAAAATCCGGAATTGCCCCTCGTCATTACTTATCACATGGATTCCCGATCCACCGGCTGGAAAGGACTTATTCTGAAGTATTACGCCGAATATTGGATGCCGAGGATTTTGGGTTCGGCCGATGCTCTAATCGCCAGTTCGTTTGATTATATGGCGGCTTCTGACGCCGCCGGTTTTTTTAACGCCACTGAAGGCAAGTGGCATGAATTGCCGTTCGGCGTGGATGCCGAGAGATTCGCGCCGCGTCCAAAACCCGAAAAATTGGCGGCCGCGATCGGCCTGGATCCGCGCCGACCGACGATATTATTTGTCGGCGGAATGGACTCGGCGCATCATTTCAAGGGGATCCCGATTTTGCTTCAAGCTCTGGCGAATCTTAAAAAAAACGGCCTTTCGGTACAGACAGTTTTCGTCGGCGAAGGAAATTTGCGCGCCGGCTTCGTGGAGCGCACGAAAAATTTTGGCCTTCAAGATCAGGTATTTTTCGCGGGCGGGGTCAGCGATGCGGATTTGCCTGGGTTTTACAATTTAGCCGATCTTTTTGTCCTGCCTTCCACCACGAAGAGTGAGGCGTTCGGCATGGTATTATTGGAAGCGATGGCGAGTGGCGTGCCGGTCGTCGGGAGCGATCTGCCGGGCGTGCGCGCCGTGGCCGCCGAGGGTGGTCTTACCGCGCGTCCGGGTGATCCCTACGATTTGGCCGAGTGTATCATGGGATATTTCGCCAAAGGCAATAATCGCGACGAGTGGACCAAGAAGGTGAGAACAATCGTGGAAGAAAAGTATTCTTGGGAAAAAATCATCGCCAAACTTGATAATATCTACGGCGCGGTGGCAGGCAATTCGTAATTCGCCTGCTCGGCGTAGTGGAGCGAAGCCGAGTAATTTTTAATTCGTAATTGATTGTCATATGGGCAAATTCAACAAAGGTTTTTTTCTCGGTAGCGTTGTCGGCGCCGGTCTGATCTGGTTGTCGACCACGAAGAAGGGGAGGGAGACGAAAGCGCGGGCGATTGTTCACGGCGAAAAATTATTTGAAATCGCCAAAGAAAAAGCGCTGGCCACCGAATCATGGGGATTACTGTCCAAGACAAAATTTGCCGGCATTGTAAGCGCGGCCGCGGCCGAATATTCCCAAAAAAACGGTCTGGCCGACAACATCCGGAAAATAACTGAACGGCTGGCAACCGCCAAATGGGGCGAATTGAAAAAAGAAAAACCGAACAAAAAATAATTTTCGTTATTGACCAAAACTATGATGATTCTCAAAAATAAATATTTTTATTTGGCAGTGGCGGTCGCGATCGGCGGCCTCATTGGTTACAATCAATATCAGAGCGGTCGGAAAGAGCCAAGCTACGAAACCGTCAAAGTTGCCAGAAGGGATTTGACGCAAACCGTCAGCGCCACCGGCAAAATTGAATCGGTGGATGATTTGTCGCTTAGTTTTGAGGTGCCGGGGACGGTGGGGGAAGTTCGAGTCAAGGAAGGCGACAAAGTGAAGTCCGGCGCGATTCTCGCCACCTTGAAATTAAGTGATCTGAACGCGATCGTGGCCCAAGCCAGCGCCAATCTCAAACAGAAGTTGGCCGGCGCTACGACCGAAGATCGGAATTATTACAAAGCGGCGGTGGATTCGGCTCTCGCCACTCTCAATCAATCCAAAGTGGATGTGGCCGCGGACATCGTCGACGCGGAATCGTCCGTGGAAACGGCGAAGAACAATCTGAAATTGGCCGAGGGTGGCGACGACAGTCAAATTGTCAATCAAGCTTATGAGGGCACGGTCGCCATCTTGCAATCATCAATTTCCAAACTGGACGACGGCTTGACGCAGGCCGATAATATTCTCGGCATTGACAATATGGTCGGAAATGAGTCATTCAAGAAATTGCTGGCAGTGTTAAATCTCAATTTGCTGGATGACGCGAAAAGACTTTATTATGAGAGCAAAAATAATAATAAATTGAGCAGTGCCGCTGTTCTGATTCTTCAGCCGAAAAGCGACCATAAATTAATTGATTCCGGCGCGGAGCAAACCGAGAAAGCGCTGATTAGCCTGAATAAACTTTTGGCGACGGTTTCAAGCGTTCTCTCTGCCAGTATTACCGACATTGTTTTCACTCCGACCGTATTGGACGCCAAAAAAACTTTGATTACCACTACTCGAAATGCAGTCAATACTCAATATGACACCCTTACTTCGCAAAAGCAGACGATTACCAATGCCAAAAACAGCTACCAAACCTATCTCATCGCTTACAACAAAGCGCTCGCTAATTTGGATCAAGAGAAAAAGAACGCCGACAGCGCCGTGGCCATTAAACAAGCCGGTTATGAACAAGCCCTCGCCAATTATCAATCAAAAATAAATCCGCCACGCGCGGTGGATGTGAGTTCTTTTCGAGCCGCGCTCGCACTCGCCATCGCCAATCGAGACAAAGCCATTATCAAGGCGCCAATTGACGGTTTGGTTACTAAAATAACCGCTAAAC
>JBBTQT010000076.1:0-19183 GCA_038065575.1 Patescibacteria group bacterium | reverse complement strand
AACATAAAACAATCAATATTTATTCACGAATCCGGTGATTCTGAAATCGTCCCCGATTTTTTCGCCCGACCAATCCGAAATTTTCAAAGCGTTCGTCAATTTTTCCGCGCCGGCGCCGCCGACAGCGGACAACGACCGCGTCCCGCCAATAATCTTCGGGGCGATGTAAAAAATAACCTTGTCCACGATCCGCTTATTTTTCCGAGCCGCGTCCGCGAACGCGCCGTGAACGCCGCCACCGCCTTCCACGAATATTTTTTGAACGCCGTTTTTCGCCAGCTGGCGGAGCAATTTCGGAATGGAAACTTCCGTCTCCCCGAACGATTCGGTTTTAATTCCACCGACAGTGAATAACTTAACTCTTTTTTTCGGAGCGCTATCGGTTCTCGCCACCAGTACATTTTTATCGCGATAAACCAGGCTGGCGGGCGAAGTGGAAAGGTCGCCGTCAATAATCACTCTCAACAATTTTTTATTTTTGAATTTTCCGCTCGGCGCGAGTTCGGGATTGTCGGCCGCGACCGTGCCGGCGCCGACAAGAACGGCATCGCACACGCTCCGCTCCAAACGCGCGTCGACGCGCGCTACCGAACCGGTGATCCATTTTGATTCTCCGGTCGCGGTGGCGATTTTGCCGTCAAGCGACACTGCCGCCTTCATGACTACATAAGGCAAACCGGTCACGATCGATTTGATAAACGGCTGATTAATATCTCTGATTTCCCGCGCGAGTTTTGATTTTGCCGGCAACAATTCAATTTCAATTCCGGCTTTTTTTAATTGTTTAATCCCTCCGCCGTTTACTTTTGGATTGGGATCCTTCATTCCGATGAACACTTTTTTTATTCCGGCTTCTATAATCGCTTCAACGCAGGGGCCGGTGCGTCCGGTGTGGCAACAGGGCTCAAGCAAAACGAACAAATCCGCTCCGGCGGCCGCTGAACCGGCATTTTTGATGGCTTCAATCTCGGCGTGATTCCCGCCGGCCGGCCGGGTGCGGCCGGCCGCGATAATTTTATTATTTTTAACCAAAATCGCCCCGACCGCCGGATTCGGCGAAGTAAAACCGATACTTTTTTTCGCTTGTTCTATCGCTTGTTCCATGAACATAGACCACCATCAAACCAATTTCAATAAATGCCCCATTTTTGTTTTTTTTGTTTTCAGATATTCATCGTCTATGCCGTTCGGAGGAATTTCTATGGGTACTTGTTCCACGACTTCAATGCCATACCCCGAAATACCGCCCATTTTTTTCGGATTATTCGTCATCAGCCTGATTTTCCCGCAACCGATATCTTTCAAAATTTGCGCGCCGACACCGTATTCGCGCAAATCTTCCGGAAATCCGAGCGCCGCATTTGCCTCTACCGTATCCATCTTTTTCTTGTGCTGAAGTTCGTAGGCTTTTATTTTGTTTACCAGCCCGATCCCCCGGCCCTCTTGTTTCATATACAATAAAATTCCTCTGCCTTCTTTTTGGATAATACGCATGGCCTCGCGCAGTTGAGCCCCACAATCGCAGTGCAGTGATCCGATGAGGTCGCCGGTAAAACATTCGGAATGCACTCGCACGAGCGTCGGCTCATCTTTTTTTATTTCACCCTTGACGAGAGCCACATGTTCGGTATTTTTTAAACTGTCCCGATACACCCGCACCAACCAATCGCCGGTTTCGGTTTGGAGATCGCTCTGCGCTTCAAGTTTAATGAATGTTTCGTTTTGATGACGATAAGCGATGATGTCCGCGACCGAAATTATCGGCAATTTATTGGCGCGGGCGAATGAAAGAAGTTCCGGTCCGCGCATCATGGTTCCGTCATCATTCATGAGCTCGCTGATTACCGCGGCCTCGCGCAACCCGGCCAAACGGCATAAATCAACCGATGCCTCGGTGTGCCCGCCTCGCCACAAAACTCCTCCGGCCGCGGCGCGAAGAGGAAACACATGACCCGGACGAGCCAAATCACTCGGTTTTGCGACCGGATTCAAAATAGTTTGGATGGTCGCGACTCGGTCGCGCGCGGAAATACCCGTAGTGATCCCCCGCTCGGCATCCACGCTTACGGTAAAAGAGGTGGTTCGCTTACTGGTATTTTTATGAACCATGTCCGGCAATTCCAATTTGTCCGCGATGGCATTGGAAAGTGAAATACAAACCACGCCGCCGGTATGGCGGATCATGAAAGCCATTTGTTCAGTAGTGATATGCTCGGCCGCCACGACAAGATCGCCTTCGTTTTCACGACGCTCGTCATCAACGATAATAATCATTTCCCCCCGCTTGAGGCGATCAATGGCTTGCTCTACCGGATTCATGAAATTTATAAATTTTACCTCGTCGCCAAAATACTCCGTTTATAATTATCCAAATTTTCGAGAGCGATACCGGTGCCTTTGGCTACGCAAAGCAAAGGCTCATCCGCCACATAGCAAGCGACGCCGGTCGCTTCGGCCACGAGCGCGTCCAAATTCCGGAGCTGGCTGGAACCGCCGGACATAATAATCCCCTTGTCCATCACATCCGCCGATAATTCCGGAGGCGTGTCATGTAATACTTGTTTGATCGCTTCCACCAAGCCTTCCAGATCATGCTGAAGCGCTTCGGTGGTGTCTTCGGAACTTACCGAGAGGGTGCGCGGCAGACCGCTCAACATATCGCGGCCTTTGACTTCCATTTTTAGCGGTGTTGCCATATACATCGCCGACCCGATTTTTATTTTTACATCCTCGGCCGAGCGTTCGCCAATCGCCAACCCGAATTTTTTTCGGATATGGTCGGCGATGGATTGATCAAAACGGTTGCCGCCGATTCTGACCGAGCCGCACGAGACAATACCGCCGAGCGATATCACCGCAATCTCGGCCGTGCCGCCGCCAATGTCAATAATCATGTGGCCAGAGGGCGAGCCGATCGGAATATCCGCGCCGATCGCCGCCACAATTGGTTCTTTGATAATATAAGCGGCGCGCGCGCCGGCGGCCATGGCGGCGTCAATCACCGCGCGCCGTTCAGTGGAGGTGATTCCGGCCGGCACCGCGATCATTACTTCCGGACGAAAAATATGCACTCCGCCGAGAGCTTTATTGATGAAATAACGCAACATCGCTTCGGTGGTGCTATAACTCGCGATCACCCCGTCTTTCAGCGGTCTTTCGGCGATAATGTTATCCGGCGTTCGGCCGATCATTTCCTTGGCTTCAATTCCCACCGCCAAAACTTTCCGATCATCGCGGGAAATCGCCACCACCGACGGCTCGTTGATCACAATCCCCCGCTTCGGCACATGCACCAAAACATTGGTGGTCCCAAGGTCAATGGCCACCTTCTTGATCAACATGAAATCAAAGAAATTTTTGAACACAATTCGTAATTAGTAATTATACCTACTGGTTTAATTTCATTCGCTCGGGAACCGGTAAATAAATTTACCGTTCCACTCACTCATTTCAATTATACCTACTGGTCTAATTTCATTCGCTCGGGAACCGGTAAATAAATTTACCGTTCCACTCACTCATTTCAATTATTAATTTGTAATTCACAATCACAGCCCCACCGCAAAATCGCGATCCGTTTCCAATTTCGTTTCCAGCCGGTAGTGGCTGTCTCCCCACTGTTCTTTACTCTCCGGGGTGGACGCGCCTGTTATATTCTTATCAAAATTCAGGTCCAAAGTCAAACCATAGGTCTTGGTACCAAGTTGCTTCTGAACAAATAAATTATACTTGCCCGCGACGATATCGGCGGAAATTTTCGGAGGCAAACGATAATTGAACACCAACTCTCTTTCTTGCCCGGGCGCGAGGGAGGCGAAAACGCCAAACCACATCTTCCCCGATTCTTCGCCGAAAGCTGGCTTGTCCGTCTCGGCCGAGCCAAATTTGACCGTGCCGCTGACACTCACCAATTCCGAGCCGATCGGCGCGTAAACTCGAGCGTAAGTGAAATACCGCGTGGTGCGCCAATCAAAACCGCCGGTGTGCTTATACTTCATCTTGGCCGAAGCCGTAAAATTGCCTTGGCCATCGGGCGCGATCGCATAGCTCAGTGTCCGCTCCAAAGCGTGATCGGTTTTGAGCGCGGTCAAATTGGCGTCCACCCATAGCAAATAATCCCCTTCCGGCGCGGCCATTTTTCCCGACCAGCCGAGCGCGTCTATTTTACTCTCAAAATTTTCGTCCTCCGAATAGATCAGCAGCTGGCGTTCCCGCCCCAAATTCCCCGCCATCGTCAAATATTCGGAATAATTGCCGAAGATATTTTGCCGGACTTTCGCGACAATGGCATCGGTCAATTTTTTAAGCATATTTTTCCGCTCTTCAAAACTTATCCCTCGCGCCGCGAAACCGTATTCCACCTCGTACTCCAATTTTTCCACGACATTTTCGGGCGTGAACTCAATGCCGTCCACCGACACATTGCCGATGATTTTCAACAATTCTTCAAGAACGTCCGGCGTAACGCCGACGACCGTATCAATTTCCGTGGCGTTGACGCCTTGTTCTCTTTTATAAAAATCCAGAGCCAGTTTCGCGCTCTCCGCGAAATCCGGCGACCAATTACTGTCGCGCAAAAACCATTTGTCCACCTTGAGGTGCGCTTTCATTATTGCCGGTGGCGCGAGCAAATTTTCCTTGTTGGCGGCATTGTCCAGCGTTTCTATTCCTTCCACTTTCAAAATTTTACTTTTGCCTTTATTCACTTCCACGACAGCATACGACCCGATGAATCCGCCCCCCGGTCGCAGTTCGGTGTTGTTCAGAAACAAGACTAAAATCGTTCTTGGCTTCGCGTAGCCGAGCAAATCGGGAGCGAGATCAAATATCTTGGCGGACGATTCACCAACCCGACTCTTGATCTGTTTTTGGACGAATGTTGATTTCAACAAATCGTCCGGCGTCAAATCGGCAACCCGCCGGAAAACCAAATAACCGAAAAAACCGAAAATAATCGCTGATCCGATCAATAAATACGGCCAAATTCTTTTTTTATTATTGAAAAACATTTGTATAAAATCAATTACTATGAATGACGCGAACTTCGCCAATCACAATTCAAAATTCGTAATTCGTAATTCGTAATTCGTAATTTTTAATTATTAATTATTAATTCGCAACTCACCCCGCCCTTTTCTTTTGAGAAACATTAAAACCCAGATAACGGCCGAACATCATCCGCGTGACGGCGTCAATTCCCGGAATGGCGCTGACGAAAATAAGAGACACCGGCAGAAGCAACCACTGCAATACCATAGTGATGTAGACATGCTTGGAACGCGCCGCCGGCCGCCGTGGCAGAAGCGGAAAACTCAACAACGCGGATAGGAGCATGCCGATCATGGAAATCAGCATCAGTCGCTCCAGCATGTGCGGAGCGTTGAAATAAATCGCACTCTGACGCACTGATTCGGGCGCGACAATCATCGGCAGGCGACCGAGAATGGTAATCAAAATCGCCACGATGCACCACGACCATTTTCCCTCCCATTCCACGAACACCCATTTTATTTTTTTGGCCAGACTGATTTTATTACCTTTCTTGCCGAATTCCCAAAGCAAAAACGGAATTTGCTCCACCCCCCACGCCCAACGCCTCTGCTGACGATATAAATTTTTGATGCTCTTCCACCAAGTGTCGTCGCGCACCGTGTCCATGGACACGGGAATATAGAGCGGGGTCACTTCATAATCGCCATCATACGCCAAAAAACATTGGTAAAAAATCCGGGAATCTTCGCTTACGATTCTCTTGTCGTGATACCCCGCGTCCACGATCGCCTGAAAACTCATGGAGTGAGAAGAAAAAGTAACGAGCGCGTCCTGCCGCGCCAAGGTGGTCAACATCCAAAAAGTGGTGCCGAAAGCCATGATCCGCAAAGGCGCCGGCGATTCCCAGATATTATTGTTGTACAGCGCCACCGGCTGATAAGAAGAATGAGTGGGATTGGGATGAGAACAATAGACATAAGCGAGATAAGCGAAATACTGGGAATGCACCACCGTGTCAATGTCAAAAATAGTGGCGATAACTTTTTTGTAATCCCAACCTTTTTGATCCAGATATTTCTTCGCCTGCTGCTCGGAATAATGCAAATTTGATCCTTTCCCCGGAATTTCTTCAGGTAAATCTTCCGGATGGAGAGTGCCGATGATATCGTAAAAATACTCGCCGAATTCGGCACGGATATTCCCGAGAACCAGCTCATAATGACTTTTGGTTTTGGCTTCCCCGGCCACGACAATCACAAATTTGTCTTTGTCATAGACGGATTGGACAATACTCTTCAGGGACGATCGCACCACCTCCCAATCTTCATTATAAAGAGTGAGAAAGATCAGCTGTTTTTTGTCTTGCCAGTTTATTCGGTGTTCAACCATTATTTTTTTCCAATCCGTTCGGCGCGCGACATGAAAACGACGCCAAGCAACGGTGAGATAAAAAGAAAAATTCAAAACCTTCAAGACCCAATAAACATCAAAAACAATCACGAAATAGATCATCCAGAGAGGACGAACGAAAGACAAAACAACCGCCGCCGCGAGAGTTACCCAAATCAGCAAGCCGGGCAGAATTTCGTATAAACGATATTTTTGGTAGCCGGTCAACATAGATGGACTCCATTGTTGCGGAAATGATAGGTATTTCAAATTTGAACATGCGTTTGAAAACTAGATTCTAGAATCTAGTCCCCGCCTTTTGCTGGACACGAACGTATTTGAAAAACACTAGATTCTAGAATCTAGACTCTAGTTACTAGAACCTAGTCCGCCAAAGGCGGAACTGTCGGGGCAACAGGACTTGAACCTGCGGCCTCATGACCCCCAGCCATGCGCTCTACCAACTGAGCTATACCCCGATTGAGTGAGTGCGATAGGAAAATTTATTTTCCTATTGCCGAGCGAAAGAGGGATATATGCGCGTACATATACCCCGATTGAGTGAGTGCGATAGGAAAATTTATTTTCCTATTGCCGAGCGAAAGAGGGATATATGCCTTTTCATATACCCCGATTGAGTGAGTGCCCGATTGGTCTTTGACCATTGCCAAATATAGCAGAAAACAAAGTTTTTTTCAAGCAACGAAAAATCCTCGATTAAGAGGATGATTTCGGATCCCGCGAATGGACAGCGTAATCGTCATCCCGAATTACCAGGTGGGTGGCCGCAACCTTGGCCCACGGGCCGAGGCAATATAGACCTCCCAAAATGACGATATTGTAGAATGAGATTAGCTGTCGCAATTACAGGATCTGATATTATTATAGATAATCGCGATAATCGCGTCAACTTGATTGTGCACAGGTTAATCCCCACCACTCGCTACTTCTTAAATAACGATTGGCGGGGTGAGGTAGCAGACTTCCTCCCCCCTGTGAACTCAGAGCTCGGACATGTAGTGCGCCAAACGCGGATCGGCCACCAGCCGCTTCCGCCAGGCGGCGTCGCATCGCGCCCGTTCGAGCGCGGACGCATCATCCAGCACCTGCTGGACGGTCTTGGCATGGTTGACCGCCAACCGTCTCACCAGTCCGGCGCAGCTTTCTCGCCGCGCCATCCTTCTCAGTACTTCGTCCAGAGCCCTCTCGTATCTCTCCACGAGTTCCCCCTCTGATCCTCTCCTCAGGCGTCAACGCCACCGGTCCGTCCGGTGACACATTCCGCCCGAGGAGCTGTTTGCTACCTCAATTGAAAAGAACAACCTATCCTCAAAAAAAATCATCCTTTGGTATTACCGCGGGATGATTTGCTTTTGTTTTGGCTTGTCAGATATGACTTTCACAACCACATCCGCCACCATTAAAGCTTACCATCCCGAGATTCCAGTCGCAAACGAGTGCAAAGGAACCTACCATCGGAAAGAGGCAGACCTTAATGACGGAAATTAAATTGTGGATTGCGTTCGTCATATTAGATTTACTTTACCAAAATTCTTTCAATTGGTCAAATAGCTTATCCACACGCCTTCGCCCTTTGGGCTACGGCGTGCAGGCACGCCAGGTATGCCGAGTATGCCGAGTATGCCAAAAAGGTATTCCACCGGTAGCATTAAGCGCGCTCGTCGTCCATATACACATGCAGATATTCGGTCTTGTTGTAATCAAAAATCTCGTCCGGCGTGAAAAACCGCGCCACTTCGGCCTCGGCCGATTCCACTGAATCGGAACAGTGAACAACATTGCACATGCCCATCGCCATATCGCCGCGAATTGTGCCACCATCGGCTTTGCCCGCGTAGGTCACGCCCGCGATCAAGCGCACGGAAGCCACCGCCTCTTTGCCTTCGGCGCAAATCACCGCCACCGGACTGGATTTCATGAAAGCCTCCAGACCGGGGTAAAACGGTTTTTCCACATGATGGGCGTAATGTTCGCGCAATTTTGCCTCGTTCAAATAGGCCATTTTCAAGCCGACAATTTTCATTCCTTTCATTTCCA
Source organism: Patescibacteria group bacterium (assembly GCA_038065575.1). Taxonomy (GTDB): domain Bacteria; phylum Patescibacteriota; class Patescibacteriia; order Magasanikbacterales; family UBA922; genus JBBTQT01. Next base: position 10,744 of record JBBTQT010000076.1, on the reverse strand, counting down.
ATCGACGCAAAACCTCGCCGATCAGCCCGCGCTGAACCCCGTCCGGCTTGACAATCACAATCGTTTTTTCAAAAATACCGTCAAAACGCATATTCTTTGTAATTAAGACTTATTTCTTTTGTAGACGATTATACCCTATATTTGGCTAAAAGTCAACACTAGGCGACGAAATTCAGAGTTCATCAATACTCTTCAAAAAACTCCGTTTCGGATTGCGAGACGGAAATGGTTCGTCCTCCGGAACATATTGGATATCGTCCACCGCGTCGCTCGGATCCGTGAAGACCGCGCCCGGGAACGAAACGTTATTTTCCGAAATCAGCGCGCGATCCATTTCCGTTAAAAACCGGCTCGGTCCCTGCAAATAACTGGACATATTGCCGGTCAAAGGATAAGACAAATACAGATATTTTTTGGCGCGTGTGATGGCCACATAAAATAATCGCCGTTCTTCTTCCAGTCCACCGGCCGAAACGCTCGCTCGGTCATTGGGGAATTGGCCGGCGGCGATATTGATGATGAAAACCGCTTCCCATTCCAATCCCTTGGCTTGATGAATGGTGGAAAGCACGATTTTTTCCTTGTCGTCGCCACTTCCAGCGAGAGAGGTGTCAACTCGGTTGTGGTTTTCTTGCATTGTGGCCTCGGCCAAAAAACGCGCCAAATCCGGAGCGCGGAGGGCGAACAAACCCAATTGTTCCAAATCTTGAATCCGTTCCGCATAATCCGGATATTGCGCTTCCAAATATTCGCTGTATCTTGAACCGGCCACTGCCAGAATTAATCCCGAGGCCGTCTGATCCGATTGTTTCATTTTTTGCCAAATTTGGACGAAATCATTCCAACCCACCGCGGCGCGAGCGGGCAAACTTTCACTCACCGTTTGAAAGCCCGTCTCGGAATCCGTCGCTTCGCGTAAAATTCCAACAATTTTCTCCGCGCTTACCGCGCCGATGCCGGTTTGCAGATTCAAAACTCGGGTCCAAGCGATAGCGTCCCGCGGATTATTGAATAAACGCAAAAAACCTAAAACATCCTTGATATGGGCGCGCTCAAAAAATCTCACCCCTCCCCGGTAGTCATAAGAAATCCCCCGCCGTGTCAACTCAATTTCCAAAGCCTGTGAATGAAAAGCGGCGCGAAATAAAACCGCGATATTGGTCGCCGACACACCCTCGGCCAGCAATTCCGAAATCCGTATAGCGACAAATTACGCTTCTTCCGTCTGATCGGCGAATGCCTGTACTTCCGGTTTCGCAAAACTTGATTGCAAACTTTTCAATTCTTTTTGATATTGTTTGTTGTTGTAAGAAATAACATCATTCGCCAACCGTAAAATTTCCGGCGTGGAACGGTAATTGGTTTCCAATCGGAAAATTTTCGCATCCGCGTACTCTTTTTCAAATTCCAAAATATTTTTTATCTCGGCGGCGCGAAAAGAATAAATGCTCTGCGCGTCATCGCCCACCACCAAGATATTTTTGTGAACCGAGGAAAATAACCGAACGATTGACGCTTGAATTTTATTGGTGTCCTGATATTCATCCACCAAAACATGCTTGAATTGACCGGCGAATTTATTCCGCGCGCTGTCTGATTTCAAAAGCAACAAATGCAAATTAACGAGCAAATCGTCAAAATCCATCGCGTTGGCTTCTTTTTTTTTGTCATGATACTTACCGGCGATTCTGATAATCGTCTCCTCCAAATCTTCCCATTTGGGATGTTTTTCCCCCAGAGTCTCCGCAATGGCGCGCTCCGAATTGCGACTGTAACTGATGATATCCTGAATCACTCGCGGCGACGGAAACCGTTTGTCCTTTCGTTCCACTCCTTCCTGCTTCAAACAAATTTTCAACAAGTCCGCGCTGTCTTCACTGTCCAAAACCGTAAAATTACTTTCGTAGCCGAGGATCGGCGCGTACTGACGCAGAATCCGGTAAGCGATATGGTGAAATGTGCCGGACCAGGGCAGAGAAAATTTATCGCCCGATCCAGCCTCCAAAATTTTTCGCAGCCGTTCCTTCATTTGCCCGGCCGCTTTGTTGGTGAAAGTCACGAGCAAAATTTCTTCGGGCGCGACTCCCCGCTCCAATAAATAAAGCACACGGTAGGTAATCGTTCTCGTTTTGCCGCTCCCCGCTCCGGCCAACACCAAGACCGCGCCCGCGCCGTTTTCCACGACCGAAAGCTGTTCCGCATTTAATTCCTTTTTGAAATCAATCATAATTAAAAATTACCTAAACTGTCATTCCCGCGAAGGCGGGAATCCAGAAACTTAGCAGGCTATTAAATACGCTGGATTCCCGCCTTCGCGGGAATGACAAGTAAGTCCAAACTTCTACCTATTCCACCACCAACACCGCCCTTTTCCCTTCCTTGACATCGCCTCCGTTCCAATCATGAATTGAAGCCATCACATCCTCCATGTCAAAAACAAAATCCCGTCCGCGGTTCACTCCCGGATCATTGGTGATGAATTTATCGCCGATGTATCCGCGAATGATAAGCGCGTGGTAAACCGGCCCGCCGTTGGCATAATACTTGTTCGGCAAAGTTTTACCGTCCGCCACCACCAGAACTGGAGAACCCGCCCGCAACCGTTCTTTTATTTGTTCAATCGTCGGATTCTCAATTATTTTAATCGTCCGTTTAATGCCCAAAAAATCCCGCAGAAGCACTTTTATTTTTTCCAATTCAATACTGCCGCCCCAGCCCTTTTGTTCCTCCCAACTGATCATTTTCAGCAATTCATCTTTCGCGGACAGTGGGCTAAGCGGATAACCCTTATAATAGGCGTCAAGCATGAGCGCCGCCGCTTCTTCACAGGCGTCTTCCCATGGCAACTCCCAATTTTTCTCCGGCGCTTGCGAAGTGAAAGGCACATCCCAATTAACATCCTCCGCGCTTAATTCATATTTTCCGGTGAGCGGAGAATCAATGGCGGTTATTTTTTTTATTTTGTTGGTTGAGGCGATTTTGTTGATTGGGACGGTTGAAGTCGGAACGGTTGAAGTGGCGGAAGTTTCCCCGGAGGCCGGCGTGGATGTCGCACCGGTCACGGCCACCACCGGTTTTAAATTTTTCTTTGGCGACAACGGACGCAAAACCGCGTCTGCCGGCGCTTCAATAAAAACGATATTTTCCAGAGTGTCGGTTTTTTGTCTTTCAAGCTCATTTCTCCATAACCAAAAATTGCCGAACGCGAACGCCGTCGTTAGGCTAAGGCAAATGGCATTAAACAAGGTATATCTTCCCATAACGAGTAATTAACCGTCATTATACTACCCTTATTCCTCGCGAACAATACGGCCGACTAACCTTGATTTATCTTGCTGTTTATGTTATCATTTTTTTGCTTATTTAAGTGAAATAATCAAATGTTTTTTTCCATTATTCACCGCGACAAAAATAGCCGCGCCCGAACCGGAATAATCCACACCGACCACGGCGATATTGAGACGCCGATTTTTATGCCGGTCGGCACACAAGGCACGGTCAAAAGCGTGGATAACGACGACCTCCGAGAGATCGGCGCGCAAATTATTCTTGGCAATACTTATCATCTGCATTTGCGCCCGGGCGAGGATTTGATTGACTCTTTTGGCGGACTGCACCGATTTATGAATTGGGATAAACCAATTTTGACTGACAGTGGCGGGTTTCAGGTGTTTTCACTGGGGTCAGCCTTCGCTTCGAAAAGAACGGATAAAGAAGATAATGATCCGATAAACAAAAAAACGACAAACGCAGAAAAGGATTCGCCAACGGGAGGTTCGTCATTGCGAGGAGTGAGCGAAGCGAGCGACGCGGCAATCCCTTTGTTAAAATCCGAAGACGATGTCAACAACACCCAAGGCAAACTGGTGGAAATAGATGAGGATGGGGTCACTTTTCGCAGTTATCTTGACGGTTCCACCCACCGCTTTACGCCGGAAACCGCCACCGAAATTCAACGCAAGATCGGCGCCGATATTATTATGGCCTTTGATGAATGCACACCGGACGAAGTTGACGAAAAATACGCGCGCGCGGCGATGGAAAGAACCCATCGCTGGGCGGAGAGATCTCTCGCCGCTCACCGGAAATCAAGCGAAAAAAATGACAAACCATATCGCCAGTTTATGTTTGGCATTATTCAGGGCGCCAACTACCGACAGCTGCGCGAAAAAAGCGCCAAAGCGATTGCCGCGTTGAATTTTGACGGTATTGCCATCGGAGGCGAGTCGGTCGGCTACAATATGGCGGCCACCAAAGAAATTCTGGATTGGGTTATCCCCCATCTTCCGGAGACAAAACCGCGCTACACCATGGGCGTTGGTTATTATCCCGCCGATTTATTCACCGTTGTGGAACAAGGGGTGGACATGTTTGATTGCGTCGCCCCCACGCGCGTCGCCCGAAATGGAACATTATATATTCATCCTTGGCAGAATACCGCGGTCGCGTCAAACCGGACAGACCGAAAAAGAAATTCATTGCTGAATATAAATAACGCCCGATTCAAAACCGATGCCACGCCGATTGATCCGGAATGTCTTTGCTATACTTGCGCCCACCACACTCGCGCCTACCTTCATCATCTTTTCAAAGCCCAAGAACTTTTGGCCTACCGTCTGGCCACTATTAACAATTTACAGTTTATTTTGAACCTGATGAAAGAAATCCGCGAGGCAATCAATGACGACCGATTTTTGGAGTTGAAAAAACGGTGGGTCTAATCCTGACAGTTGAACAAAAAAAGTATTCAAAGCGAACTGCGGTTCGCTTTTTTTGTTGTCATTCTGAGCTTACATGCAATCCCTTGACGAAGCGCGTCATTCTGAGCAGAGCGAAGAATCCCTTTGTTCTATGAGATAAACTAAGGGATTGCCACGTCGCCTTCGGCTCCTCGCAATGACGTGTATGGCATTAGTAATTAGTAATTTTTAATTAGTAATTCGTAGGAATTATCCACATTGACAAATTTGGCTAAACCGAGTATACTTTCGCACATCTTGAATGGCGCGATGCGCCGAAGGAGATCGATCGATGAGTTGGAATTCGGCTACTTCTCTGGGTGGGGAGAGGCGTGGTGGGCGACAGACCCGTTCGTCGGGGATGGTGGTCATCACCAACAACCTCAACAACACCGCCAAGACCGCTGCCGTCCCCGAGGAGGAGTGGATGGGCCAGCCCGTGACCAGGTTCCCGTTCGGAGACCTGTGCCGCGGGACGCTCCCGACCCTCCCCCAGCCGTAGCCCCAAGCCCACCCCGCCCCACGCGCTTTTTCAGGCGCGGGGCGGGGTGATTCACAAACAAAAAACCACCAACCAATTGATGGGCTTTATCCAAGGCTCATCAAGGAGGCCGGTGGTTTTTTGTTTTTATTTCAATATTTCCAATAACTCCCTAGCCGTGGATTCCCACCTGAATTTCCTAGCTTGTTCCAATCCCCGGCTCCGGTACAATTCGGCGATACGGTTATTTTCCAGCATCAATTTCATCCCCGTGGCAATTTCGCTTACATTATACGGATTAACCAGATACACCCCGTCCCCGCCCGCTTCCACCAAGGCCGATCGATTGCCGGTGATCACCGGCACGCCACTCGCCATCGCCTCCACCACCGGAAAACCGAAACCCTCGTAAAAACTGGGATAGGCGAACAACGAAGCCATTCGGTACAAAACGGCTTTATCGCCCTCGTCAACATAGCCGATATATTTCACTCCGGCGGTTTTATTCATGAGCTCAATCGTCTCCTCGTATTTCCAGCCTTTTGCTCCGGCGATAATTAACTCAAACCCCCGCGCCAGTAAATTCGCCTCCCGATACGCTTCAATTATCCCCACCACATTTTTCCGCGGTTCAATCGTGCCGAGATACAGAATATATTTATCCGGCAAGCCGTACTTGGTTCTCACTCGTTGTTCATCTCCAATGATTTTTTCGTCGCGCAAAAACGCGCCGGACAACCCCGGATAAATCCGTTTAACCTTTTTTTCGTCAATCCCGTATTCCTTTATCAAATCACGCCGGGTATTGTCGGACGGAGTCAAAATCAAATCCGCGCGCCGACACTGCTTCCGCGGATTGATGATTTTGTGCCAGATTCTCTGTTTGGCGGAAAAACAATCCGGAAAAAATTCAAACGATAAATCATGAATGGTGAGAATGAATTTAATTTTCGGCGACACGGCGGTGAAATTCAAATTGGGAGAAAAAAATACATCCAACGCGCCCGAACGCCGCTCGATCAATTTATCCAACCGCGGCCACCCCGCCGCCGACAAACCGAAGTTAAGTAATTTATTCGGATACTTGGTGGACACAAACCGCACATTCTCCTGATTCCATCCGGGAATATTCGCGCTCACATCTTCGTGCGAATTGTAAAAAAGCCAATACTCATTTTCTTTGTCCAGAAAAAAAAGAGCGTTCAAAAGCTGAAACACATATTCCCCCACGCCGGTCCTCTCCGGCGCCATGAGCGATCGAATGTCAATGCCGATACGCATAATTTTACTGATACTTCCGCAAGCAATAGTTTAAAAAGTTCTGCTTTTCTGGAAGGAATTAAAGGGTTTATCAACAAATATTGACAAAGCTCTATTGATTTAGTATAATGACTTTAGAAGATAAGTCCTTCGGGTAAAGCCTTGTGGAGAGCGTTCTCGTCAAGAACATCTCGTTGAAGCAGGGACATTCCCAAAAGGCTCTTTTAGAAGATCCGCATTACAGCGGATTTTTGATTTGTATTAAAACATTCGTAATTTATAATTCCCCATCACCTAACTTCCAACCGGCACTGACGCGCTTTATCTTTGAATTCGTCGTATTTTTCCTCCACATACTTGCGAATTTTTCTCTTGAATTCAGTGGCGTTGAAATGTTCGGCGCGGGCGCGAATTTTCCCACTGTCCCAGGCAGTGGCTTCAAAATTAAGAACCGCATCCAACAGCGACTCCCAGGTTTGCTCCTTGAAAAATAATCCGGTTAGTCCCGGGATGACCGTTTCCGTCACTCCGCCCTCGCCAAAAGCGATTACCGGTCGGCCGGCGGCCATGGATTCCACCGCCGTAAGACCCAAATCTTCCACTTGCGGATGAATGAAAGCTCGGGCGTGGCTCATCAATTTTATTTTTTCTTCGTCGCTAATTCGCCCCAAAAATTGGATATTCGGTTTAGCGCGTTTTTTCAATTCTTCCAAAGCCGACCCCTCCCCAAAAATTTTCAATGGCAATTTCAAACGATTAAAAACTTCAATCAATAAATCAAACCGTTTATAGGGCACAATTCGACCGCCGGACAAGAAATAATCGCCGATATCGGTGGCAATGGAAAACAGATGCGTGTCCACCGGCGGATAAATAATATCGCTGTCGCGACGATAATACTTTTGGATGCGCTGGCGCACCGTGCCGGAATTGGCCACGAAATGATCCACGCGGTCCACGCTCATTTTGTCCCAGATGCGCAATTTGTGCACCAAACGGGGAATAAAAGATTTGATGAAAGCGTTATATTTGAGGTCGGCGATATATTCGTGCGTGTCCGTCCACAAATAACGAGTGGGAGTATGGCAATAAGAAATATGCAAAGTGTCCGGCCTCGTAAGTACGCCTTTCGCGAACGCGCTGGTAGAAGATAATACCACATCAAATTCATGCAAATTATGGCGTTCGGTGGCGAGAGGCATCCAGGGCAGATACCATTGATAATGCGTCCGGCCAAAAGGCAATAATCTGATGAATGATTCCCGAACATCGGCGTCGCGAAAACCGGCCACCTTGCCTTTTTTATGGAATAACACAAAAATCGGCGCTTCCGGCCAAACTTCGTGAAAAGCCTTCAACACCCGCTCCGCTCCGCCGTCCTGAAAAAGATAATCATGCACCAGCGCGATTTTCATATTATTTTCTGTCTAAATGGCTCGGCGTTTTTTGAAAAGAATAAACGGGGTTTTCACAAAAATAACCAAGTCCAACAGCAAATTCCACTTTTCAATATAGAGCACATCCAATTGTTCCTCCTCTTCATAAGACAAATCGCTCCGTCCGGAAACTTGCGCCAGCCCGGAAATGCCGGGACGCACTGAAAAAGTTCTTTTGTGACGGCGAGTATAACCAGCCACTTCGCGCGCTTGATGCGGCCGCGGACCGACGAGCGACATCTCCCCTTTCAAAACATTGAAAAATTGCGGCAATTCATCAATGCTGTATTTACGAATGAAACGGCCGAAAGCGGTGACGCGCGGATCATCGGCGATTTTGTAAATCGGCCCTTTTCGCGCGCTTTTAGCGGCAATCAATTCTTTTTCTTTCTCCTCGGCCAATTTACCATTCTCGCCGAATTGCGGTCCGGTGGAATCTTCCTTGAACATTGACCGAAATTTGTAGACAAAAAACTTTTTACCTTTTTCGCCCACCCGCTCGTTTTTGTAAATAATCGGCCGGCCGGTTTCCAATAAAATGGCGAATGCGGTGAGGATCATCAGCGGACTGAAAATAATTATGGCGACGACACTGCCGATAATATCAAAAATTCTTTTGACCACCTTGCCCCAGCCGTCCAATTTGGTGCGTTTCATTTCCACGATCGGCACGCCGGCCAAGGGGTAAATCGCGTTATTGGCCGACAAGGCCGCGAATAAATCCGCGGAATATTTGAAAACGATATGCCGTTCATCGCAAAAATTCATGGCGGCGAACGCTTCGTCTTCTTTCGCGCGAGGATTCATGAAAATAAGCTCGTCCAAATTGCCTTCGCCGGCTTCCGCCAACCACGATTCTCCGAAATTCGCGCCGGTCGCGACCACATCATATCCCAATTCTTTTCGGGCGCGGAGAATGGCGACCATTTCCCGAGTTAAATCATCCGCCCCGACCACCGCTACGCGACGGAGACCGACGCCGGCGCGATACATTATACCCTTGAGACCGCGCGTCAAAATCCGACCGAAGCCGACATACATTATCGAGAAACCCCAGCCGAACAAAATCAAAAAACGGGAATCAAACAACGACTGCGCGAACAAGGCGTACATGGCAACGGCGGCGAGACCGGTGGAACAGGCCAAAAAAACCCTGCCCAAATCATGAGCCAATTTCTTGTTCGGATCCGGACGATAAAGACCGGAAAAAGCGAATATCGCCATCCAGCCCAAAGCCACCCAGACGGAAATATCAAAAAACTCCGCCATGGTCAAATGAAACAAAACCGGCCGGAGAGCAATCGCCCAATCGGTGAAACGCAAATAATAAGCGGAAGCCGCCGCCAAAATCAGCATAAAAAAATCCACCGGCACCTGCAAAACCATGAGAATTATTTCCGAACGCTTCATAGAGATAAAAAAATCAATTTATGGATTCAGTGTAGCCTAAAACTCGCCCTCGGTCAACTTGACAAAACGCCAAAAATATGGTATTTTGACAGCGTTGCGTTCAGCGTAGATGATCGTCCCGATCCGTCGGGAAGGAAAGTCCGAACTTCTCGGCTTCACTGCGTTACACCAAGCAGGTCATCAGTATTAAATAAGTATGGCCTGCCAGGCGTAGCGTAGCGAAGCCATGGCAGTGGGTAACACCCACCCCCGGCCTCGCGAGGGGTTTGGGCGGGAAAGTGCCACAGAGACAATACTATCCCGACTAAGTCGGGAGAAAGGTGAAAAGTGTACGGGTGTTTTTGCTCTCGAGTCAAAAGCGACTGTACTCTGCCGGACAGCAATGCCCGGGAGTGGTAAACCCTGCCTGAAGAAAGAGCAGCGTTCCGATTTTCGGAGCGAAAAGTTAGCTCGTTTGAGCCGTCCGGCAACGGCCGGCCTAGAGAAATGATCATCGTCCCGACAGGCGGGAAACAAAATTCGGCTTACGCGCCGGACGCGACAAAAAAACAATCCCGATTAAACGGGATTGTTTTTTTGTGAAGAGACACGAACTTATTTTCCTTTGAGTATTCGCTTGTTTTTCACCGTCCCAAAATTACCGGCGTTGATCACCTTGCGTCCGGTTTTGGCTTCAATTTCCTTGCGGGCATTGCCGGCCACAGTTCCGCCTTCACGCGCTACTTGTTTATTTTGTTCAAAATCTGCCGGTTCTCGTTTCTGTGATATTTCCGTTGTCGCGGTTTCGGCCAACATATTCAAAACCAATTCCAGGTTGGTCATATTATCTCGCAGGTTTTCTTTTTTCAGTCCCTTGAGATTTTTGTATTGCTTCGTCGTCAATCCCGCCCACGCCTTGGATATTTCGTCCGTGAGGATGGCAAACTCAAGACCTTCTTTCGCTCCGCGTTTTTCCCATTCATCGGTTAATGCTTTGCGGATCTCAATGCTTTTCAACCGTTGATTGATCCATTCGGGACTGTAACCCTTTTGCAAATATGTTTTAAGCGCGCGATTGATGGCCAATTCCGGATCGGCCGTTTCTTCCAGTCGCTCATAGCCCACACGCGCCAGCCATAGTTTGAATGGTTCGGCATTCGGTGAGGGAATGGATTGGATAAGACGAAGCATCACCTCGGTGTCAGCGGTATCAGTAAGACGCATTTTACCGTCCGGAGCGATCATTTTCAAACCGTGACATTTTGTCACGGTTTCATTTCCTCCCTCTTTGAGCAATCTTTCTTTGAGTTTTCGCCAATACGCCACCGGATCAACACTGTCGGTTAAAGTAGCAATAACATCCGAAACCGAAAAATACCAAAGTTCTTTTTCCTCATCCCAATGCCGACGGATTTTTTGGCCTTCAAAAATAGCGATTT
>JBBTQT010000075.1:0-3146 GCA_038065575.1 Patescibacteria group bacterium | reverse complement strand
CAAAGCTGCCGGCAAAACCTCCGGTCGGACGCAGTTCGTGATTATTTTGAAAAACCACCAAATATCGTTTAAATCCTTCATCTCCCAAAATTGATTCCAAACCGGATAAAACCACTTTGGTATTTTGCAGATCATTGAGAAGTACGGCGAACAACAATTTAAAATCCTTGAAAGAACTTTGGTATTCCGCGGGCAGAACCGCGCTATCCACCTGCTCCAACTGACGCAGAGCCTCTTCGTACTGCGGCAAAGCGCCTTCAATGTGGTGACGCATTATTTCCATTCTATCCACGAAATAGATGTCCGGAGTTTTAGAAGCGTCATTCAAACCTTTGACAAGATAAGTATTGCCAAGCGCCAATTGGTGGCCGGCAAGGAGCAGATGCTGGCGGCCGGAAACTTCTTTGCCGACGACCGGAAGAAGGCTCGCGACATAAACCAAAGCCCGATATTCCTTATCAATCAAATCCTCGGCACGACTGAATGAATTCAAAGCCGCGTTCAAATCAAATTGAGCTTGGGATAAATTATTGGAAAAAGCCGCCACCGTGGAAGACTGCAAAGACAAAAAAGCGTTCGCGCTTTCCTCCACGATCCGCGCCGTGTCGGTTTTTATTTGCCGATAGTAGCCGATGGCGGGCAAAGGCAATGAAGCCAGGGCGAGCAATGCCAGCGCGCCGTAAGCGAATTTCTTGACCGCGAAAAATCTGAAAGAAAAATTATTTTTTTTCCAAGGTTTTTGAGCGACGATTTTACGAGGCGCCGGATCAATCTCCACAACTTCATCATCCTCTTTGGTATCATCATATCCATCTTCTTCCGTTTCAGCGCTTTCTTCCAATTGCCGCGCGCTAACTTCCCGACGCACAATGGCCGCGAAATCAACCACTTTTCTTTCTTTGGAAAAATTCCGGTCTTCTTCAAAAACCGGAATCTGTTTCTCCCATTTTTGGGATAATAATTTTTGGGAAGCGTTCAGTAAATGCCGGGAAGCGATCGCGCCGGTATTGACCCGAATAGCGATGGGCGCGCCACCGCTCGGAGTGGCATTTTTCAAAATAACCGGCCTTTTCAAGCAGTCCCTTTTGGTGTGATTCAATTCCCGGCACAAAGAACAACGCCGCTCGCGATTTGGCGCCGAATTTTTATTTTTTTCCCGCGTTTTTTGGCTCATTTTCAATTAATTACTGCTCCGGTAATCAAAAAAATTTCCCGATAAAGAATCGGGTCTATTATAGCACATCCGCAAACAAAAAACGAAGACAACTCTCTTCGTTGTGTATAATCCCTGATGACGCGAATTATGGATTATGGAACATGGAACAATCCCCGTCAACGCTCAACCGCTCCGACTAAAATTTCCAAGGTTTTCCGCGCCGTGGCCTCCCAAGAATACCTTTTCAGCTCCTCTTTGGATTTTTGGCGCAAATCAAACCGAATGTCGTCGTCCGTCAAACCGAGCTGGATGACCTCCGCCATTTGTTCGGGATTTTCCGGATCAAAATACAGCGCCGCCTCCCCGAGCACCTCCGGCAAACAGGATCGATTGGACGCGGCCACCGGCACGCCCTGCGCCATCGCTTCCAATGGAGGCAAACCGAAACCCTCATAAAGACTGGGGAACACATACAGTCGCGCCCGTTTATAAAGCGCGGAAAGTAATGCGTCACTGACAAATCCGGTCGGAACGATATCATTCCACGAACCGATTTTTTTCTCGTCAATCAACCGTTCATAAAATTTATTCCGACTTCCGGCCAACACCAATTGAAAATCATAACCGAATTTTTCCTGCAAAACCCTCCAGGCGTCGACCAGATTGGCTAAATTTTTGTGCGGATAAGCGCTCCCCACATAAAGAACGAACGGCTTGGTGATTCCGAGCCGACCGATGTTTTCTTTTTCACTATCCGCTTTCAATTTAACGGTTTCCGGATAAGGCGCCCCGTAAACCACGGAAATTTTGTCGGCCGAAACTCCCAGAGTTTTACGAATGTCGTCTTTCGTGAATTCACTAACGGCGATGACCCGCTTGGCGCTCGCGACCGTATGGCGCACCACCAGACGATGCAATTTATCCTTAATCGCGTAAACCGCCTTTCCCCGCGTGGTGGCATCCGGTCGGGGGTAATGATACATTATCAAATCATGAATGGTTGCGACATAGGGCGCGGAATACATGAGTGGAATATTCCAATGCGGAAAGTGCATGATATCCACCGTTTCGCGATCAATAATGGACTTAAATTTAATCTGTTCCTCCCAGCCATACCAAGGAATATCCGCGAAAGTTTTCTTGAACCGACTATCCAAATTATTCAATCCGACGGAGCTGAAATTATTTTTATTCAAAAAAAGAACGAAGCGATGGTCGTTATTGATTCCAGCCAAATGCGTCACCAATTGTTCCACATACCGTCCCAGCCCGCCGTTTTCCGGTCCGAGCAAGCGACAATCTATCCCGATTTTCATACCGTTTTAGCCGGCGTTGGTTTATCGGCAAAGCGAACAAGGAACACCGCGCCGAGAGCCACGAGAAAAATAGCCGCGCCGATAAAGCAAGGCGTGGTGAAAGGATTGGTCATAAGTTGTCCGGAACAGCCGATAGCGGCCGTGCCGGCCGGCCGCAGCCAAAACCGCGCCAAAATATAGGTGAAATTACTCCAAGCGAACAAGACGCTCGCGATAATCAAATAAGACAAGTACTTATACTGCAAAGGTCTTTTTTCTTCCGCCATTTTGGGGATGAGGAGCGACCAGACAAAAGCGCCCAAAAAGGCGAATGCGCCGTAAAAACAAGGGGTGGTGACCGGATTGGGCGCCACGCAATCCTTAATTTTGAATAATGTTCCCTCTTGCGCGTAAAACCGACCGAAATCTTGATAAACCGTATACCAAGAAAATATCACCCCGGCGAATAAAATCGTTTGCAGTAAAATGACTAAATTTTTTTTATTCATAAACGAGATATTATTTACTAAACTATTGCTAGTTTAACACTTGTCCCGAATCCAGTCAATCAAATTGACGGCTGAAAAACAAACAACCTCGGCACGAATTGTACCAAGGTTGTGAGGGGAACCGGCCGAATTAATTATTTATTGAATCGCTGGCAAAAAAGAAAATGGAAGACCTTGAAATCAAAA
>JBBTQT010000074.1:0-13828 GCA_038065575.1 Patescibacteria group bacterium | reverse complement strand
ATTAAAACAAAAAACATTGAGAAAAGAAACATCATCAATCAATCAATGGCCCAAAATATCTACCGGGGCGTCACGGGTAAATAATAATCCCAAGTTATATGGACAAAAAACGCATTGTTATCGCCATCCTTTTCCTGATTGTCTGCATCCTCCTCGGCTACGCGCTGTACCGTCTTTTTTTCGCGTCCAAAATCCCCTCTCCGCGACCCGGAAAACCGGCCGAGAGTGGCGTAAGCGGCTTCCCGGATATTGGCGAAGGCGTCATTCCCGAGGAAACCCCGATTGCGGATAGGCTCCCGGACAGTGGCGAAAAGCCAACGAGGGGGAGCGCCTCCCCGATCGGAACCGGCGCCACGGCCGGCGATCGAACAGTGGTCACGGAAACGGTAACGCGCGTGGCGGATGTCAATGCCAATAATGTAGTTGTCGGCCGCGACGGCAATGTTAAATTTTATAACCAACAAGACGGAAAATTCTATCGCCTGCTCGCGGACGGTTCCATCGTCCCCATGAGCAACCAAACTTTTTATAATGTTGAGAAGACCATCTGGTCGCCGGCAAAGAACGAATCAATCATTGAATATCCGGACGGCTCCAATGTTCTTTATAATTTTGACACCAAAAAACAAGTGACTCTCCCCCGCCATTGGGAAGCCTTCGCTTTTTCTCCCCAAGGAGATAAGGTCGCCTCCAAAAGCATTGGTATTGACACCACCAACCGCTGGCTCTTGACCAGCAATCCGGACGGTTCGCAAATTTCGGTGGTGGAATCATTGGGCGATTACAGCGACAAAGTGATGGTGGATTGGTCGCCGAATAATAAAGTAATCGCTTTGTCCCGCACCGGCGAGCCGGCCGGCGGCGATGCCCAGGAAATATACCTGGTCGGCCTCAATAAAGAAAATTTCAAATCATTGGTCGTGGAAGGGCGCGGTTTGGAAGCCAAGTGGTCGCCCAATGGCGGGAGTCTGCTACACAGCGTTTATAGCGAAAGAAGCGAATACAAACCGGAACTATGGATTGTGAGCGGGGATCCGGACACGGTCGGTAATGGCCGTAAACCTTTGGGGGTGAACACCTGGGCCGGCAAATGCGCCATGGCGGATGAACGATTCGCCTATTGCGGCGTGCCGGAGACACTCGATATCGGCGTTGGCTTCTCGCCCTCGCTCGCGAACGCCACCAATGATAAATTATACAAAATAGACACTGCGACCGGCTTCAAAACCGAAATCCCTCTCAACGGAGATTTTACCATCAACACCATCAACACCACTCCTGATCAGAGAACGCTGTATTTCACGGACAAAAATAAAGACGGTGTATTTCAAGTGAAAATATAATTATACAAAACATAGATCATAGATCAGGGAACAAATAACATCAACGATTGTTCCATATTCAATGCTCCATGTTCCATAAAAACGCCCTATGCTGAAAACCAAACACATCCTGTACATCTTCATCCCCGCCTTGGTGATTGCCGGTATCGCTTTATTCGTTCGCATCATCCAATACCAGCCGCTTTTCCCGAAAATTGATCCGGAAAAAATCAAAAATCCGGCGGCCCTCATCATTCCGATATTTCCGGATGATATTATTATCGGCGACAAAAAAGCGCCGATCACCCTGATCGCTTTTGAGGATCTGGGCTGTGAAGCCTGCAAAGCCGCGGATGCGACGCTCAACGCCGTTCTCGCCAAATACCCGGGAAAACTGAAAATTGTCTGGAAAGGCCTACCGGTCGCGGTCTTCCCCTATCCGACCGAAACCGCCCAAAAGTACGCTTATTGCGCCAATAAGCAGAAAAAATTCGCCACCTTCAAAGACTACGCTTATGCCAACGCGGATAATTTGTCGGACGAAACGCTGGACATAATTCTCGAAAAAACTGAAATTGACGCCGTTAAATTGAAAGAATGCGCCGCCACGGACGCCACGGCGCAATATCTGACGAGAGTAAAAGAATTGGCCGCTTCGTTGAATATCCAATCCGTGCCGACTTTTTTCTTGAACAATAAGCAAATACCGGGGTCCCAGTCCGAAGACGGTTGGGTTTCATTATTGGGGTTGAATTGATATGAACGGCCTTAGAAGAATACTTACGGATAAATCATTTTTATTTTTCGCGGTTATTTTTTTAATGGCGCTACTCCCGTTTAAGCCCGTTTCGGCCGCTTGCGAATCCGCCGGATTCGGCGGCTGTTATCTGAAACTTGATTATCCGAAATACTTATTCGTCACCAAATTGAATGGCGCCGATGGCACCCCCGTAAATCCGCTTTACGCTGCCAAACCACCATTTCAAACCGAATATCTGAACGATAAAGTTCCGAATAATCCGGCGCTGGAAAATGCCGGCTTAGTTTGGTATCCGAAAGAGGCGGTTGGAAAACAAGTCGATTTGATTATCGCTTTGCACGGCTGGCGCAGTTTCACTCTGCCCAAGGTGAACATGTGGCTGAAACCGCCCTGGCAAAGTGAAAAACAAAAAAACATTGAAGCGATCGTGCGCAAACATTTAAATAGTGGCCAGTCGGATCCGATTGTGATCGCGGCGCCGCTCTACGACAAAGGTCCGGACGAAACCGTTTGGAGCCGAAGTGATGTCTACACCACCACCGGCCTCATCAATGCCATCAAAGCCACCTTGGACAAGGAGGGGGCGAATATTGATTTTAAGAGAGTGAGCGTGATCGGACACAGCAATGCCAATTGTGGTGGAGGATTGGCGAGAACCGCCGCGGAATTAGTCGGCTACAATTTGTATTTATATATGGCGGCCGACGGCACCTGCGACGGCGCGAATGGTGGTTTTTTTGAGAAAAATAATGTATTTGACATCGTGAAAAAACAAGGAGGGATATTATTTCATCTTCATCAAGCGGAAAAAGACAAACTGGCGGTGGCGGAAATCAAAGCCGAGGAAGAAGGCGGGGACGACCCCGATGCCATCAACAAAGATCGTTATCTGGAAACCTGGAAAAGCGCGGACGGAAAAATTTTTACTTATCGGCTTCAGAGTGGCACCGGCCCTTATGGCGGATACGGTCACACCTATGTCCCTAATTATCTTTTGGATGAAGTTATCCCTCGTTTTTTTGGAAATGAGTCTTATGATCCGAATGCCCATCCGCCTGTTGCCGGAACGAACAACCAAAATCCTGCGGAAAACGCTTCTTTATGGAATGACTTATCCCGCAGTTATAATGAAAAAAAACTGACCGACAGCGAACTACAGAAATTTTTGCAAAAACCCGTTCCCAAAATAAAAATACCGGGGCTTAATTTTTCCGATATCACCCTGAAAAATTTGGAACACACCGATGAAAACGGCACTTATCTTTATTTTCCTTTTCTGGGAGAATACATCAAAGCGCTGTACAAATATCTGATTGTGATAATGGCAATCGTCGCGGTGATCATGCTGATCATCGCCGGCCTGCAATGGATGCTACCGGGTGGCGAAGCGGAAAATATATCCGCCGCCAAAAAAAGAATTGAACAAGCGATTGTCGGACTGACGATAGCCATTACTTCATATTCAATTTTATACACCATCAATCCGGAATTGGTGAATTTCCGAAATTTGCGAGTACGAATGATCCAACCAAAACAATTTGAATTAACCGCGGCGTATGACGATACCGCCGAAGACAATTATCCGGTAGATACGAATATCGTAAAAAAATTAGATTTAATTACAGAAGTAACCGAAGGCATGTTTACGCCAATGCAAATAAATGATGATAAAGAAAAAACCGATGGTTGGGCCATTTGGAATTCCGGGTCATTGTCGGATAATCAAAAAACAGAAATTCTACCCTATCTCTTGAAACAAATCGCCAAATGCCCGATTGACGAACCGAATAGCGGAAAACTGGTGGATATTACCGGCGTTCCTGATTGGGCCAATAACAAAATCCATGCTGATGCCTTAGCGGCATTTCAAAACGCGAACAAAATAGCCAATGATCTTGGATTTAAACTAATCCCTGGAAGTTCATTTAGAGACACCGATAACCTGGTTACTTTGTGGAATACCGGCGTGGTCGGACGTTATAATCAAGGCATTGCGGAATGGAAAAATAATGAAGATAAAATAAGCTTACCAAGTTGTAACGCGCCACACGCTACCGGAGGCGCGGTGGATGTGAATTTATACGACAATGACGAAGGAAAAGTGGTATTGGATGCGGCCGACAAATCAAAGATAATTGCGGCCAATTACGCGTCAAAATTTTTGGGTGACAAATATAAAATCATTTTAGAATACATCATGAATCAGGCCGGGTGGGTAAGACTTTGCTCGGAACACTGGCATTTTGAATATGCTGTTACCAACCGCTACAAAGCCTGGGAAGTGGCGGGTAAAAAATCTCGCTGTTGGTTACATACAGACAGTATTGAACAGCCGATACCTGAAGAAATGAATAATATAGTAAATCAGACACTCAAAGATAAAGGGAAACAGGAGATATTCAAATAGGTCTTACTTACCGCTTGTATGACAAATAAAAAAATCAGCTATGGCGTAATTTGTCTGCTGTTTAGTTTTATCTTTTTACAACCAACCTTGGCCGCCACCAAAAAGGTGGCCATGATCGGGTCATCGTCGTTTGCCGGATTTTGTGGCGTTCACAAATATCACAATGCCCTGACCAATACGATCCCCGGCTACCAATTTGATTGCTTTGCTCTCAGCGCCACGGACGCGACCTGGTTCTTGGAACAATTCAATAAGAAAGTCAAAGGCAAAGGCTACTCCGAAATAATCATTTACTCCGGTTTGAACAGTCTATACCTTGACGAAAAATTGAAATCAGGACAATCGGAGTTGACTTCCATATTTGAAGGCGCCAAAAAAGAAAATATGCGCGTGATCGCGGTAAGCGCTCAGCCATTCAAGGGCTACAAAAAACTTGATGAACAAGGAAAAGTGATAGCCCAGTGGACCCCTAAATGGGGAGACAACATCATCAAAAACAACGCCTGGGTCAAAGAAAATCCGAGCGTGAATAAGTTCATAGATACTTACAAGCATTACAATGATGGCACCGGCAAACAAAAACAAGAATACTACGCCGGATCGGATTATTTGCATGTCAACGCCCACGGTTACAAATTAATGTTCCAATTGATCGCACAGGAAGCTTATGACCAGCCGCAAGGATTGGATCCGAATCCGAGCCCTCCGGCCGTTTCAGGTGCTGGTAGTGGCAGTCAAGCCGTTTCAAACCCCAATCCGGCGACAGACGCATCGTTGATGGATGACTTATACCGCAGTTACAGCGAAAAAAAATTGACCGACAGCGAACTGCAAAAATTTCTTCAGCAGCCGGTGCCAAAAATCAAAATTCCGGGTTTGTCATTCTCCAACATTTCTCTGGACAATTTGTCCGCCGACACGGACGGCGGCGTTTATATCAGCTTTCCATATCTGGGCGAGTACATCCTGGCCGTTTATAAATATGCGGTGGTGATCGCCGGAATCATTTCCGTCATTCTCCTCATCATTGCCGGCATTGAATGGACCATGACCGGAGAAAATATTGAAAGAGCCAAAAAAAGAATCGGCCACGCTCTCACCGGCTTGGTCTTGACGATTGGCTCATACAGTATTCTCTATCTGGTCAATCCGGAATTGGTTAATTTGCGCTCGCTCCGAGTAAGGCTGGTTGCCGGCGTGTCTGTTTCGGAGAGCATAAGCAGTAAAGATTTTACCGCCCTTACCGGCCTAGCGGTACCGAGCAGTAACGAAATTGTCAGTAAGGCTCTGGAATTAGGCCAATCAGCCGGCATCACCGACCAATGTTTAATACTGGCAATTCTTAAGGACGAATCAGAAGGCAACCCCCTAGCCATCGGCCATGATGAAAACTACACTGGAAATGACTCAGCTAGCTCCAGAAAGGAATTTCTCATGAGCGGCATCAAAAAATTCAACAATGAAACTTTTGACCCGCCGGTCGCGAGCGCCATCTTTTACATCCCCGCCATTAACAATAAAACCAAAATTAAAAATAACGATGATAAGTTTGTGAACGCGCCGATGGATTATGGCCTGGATTGGAAATTCAGCCATGGCTTTGGCGCCGGCCAAATCACCTTTGACGGCGATTCCCGTTGCGATGGCCAAAGAGGAACCACTGTGGATGGTAAGTGCTATACCATCCCCGATCTGCTGAACCCGATGAACAATCTTTCCTTGATGATCCGACATATCAAGATCGATTATGATTACGCCGCTAAAAACAAAGGATTGACCGGAAAAAATCTAATCATCGGCGCACTTGCCGGCTACCAGCTAGGCAATGCCGGCTTAAGCAAAAAATTAGAAAAATCGTCAATAGACGATGGTTCGTTTGTTCCAAAAAAAGTGGCCAAATACGACAAATGTATCGCCGATCCCACTGCGTTCGCCGAGGGAATCGCCGGCAAATGATCATACCTGTCATTCCCGCGCAGGCGGGAATCCAGACGACAGACAATTTGTTGATAGTAATCGTGGATTCCCGCCTTCGCGGGAATGACAAAAAACACTAATATTATGCCAAAACCACAGACGATCTTCACCTGCTCGCATTGCGGCGCCCAGTATCAAAAATGGGTCGGTCGGTGTTTGGAATGCGGTAAATGGGGCACGATTGAAAAATCAGAAGTTTTGAATTCGTCAACAAAAGACAATCAAACCGAATTATCCCCCGCCCCAACCGTCGGCCTTGCTGAAATCCAAGGCAAAAATCTCCAGAGAATACCCACCGGTCTCAGTGAATTGGATCGGGTGCTGGGAGGCGGAGTAGTGCCGGGCAGTCTGATATTGCTCGGCGGCGAGCCGGGAATCGGCAAATCCACGCTGGCTCTGCAATTGGCAACAACAATTCCCGATTCATTGTATATTTCCGCGGAAGAATCAATTGAACAAATAAAATTGCGCGCCGATCGCTTGAAAATAAAATCCGCCGGACTGCGTCTGGCCAACGAATCAATCGTGGAAGTGATTTCCGCCACGGTGAAAGCGCTGAAACCGGCGGTGGCGATTGTGGATTCCATTCAAACGATTTATTCCAACGGCATCGCCGGCGAACCGGGCAATCTGAACCAAGTGCGCGCGAGCACGATTGAATTGCTGGAAGTGGCCAAAGCCGGCGGAACAACGATCATAATTATCGGTCATGTCACCAAAGAAGGCACGGTGGCCGGACCGAAAACCTTGGAACATCTGGTGGACACCGTCCTCTATTTGGAAGGCGAACGACATCATAATTACCGCCTGCTCCGCGCCGTAAAAAACCGCTTCGGTTCCACTGATGAGGTTGGCATTTTTGAAATGGACGAGAGTGGGCTCACGGAAGTAAAAAATCCCTCGGCCGCTTTCATTCAGGATCGTGGCGAAAGTATGCCGGGCAGTATTCTCACCTGTCTCATTGAAGGCACCCGTCCGCTCTTGGTGGAAGTGCAGGCGCTCGTCAACAAGACCTCGTTCGGCTATCCGGCGCGCAAGGCCAGCGGTTTTGATTTGAATCGTTTGCATGTTTTGGTCGCTGTTTTACAAAAACGCGCCGGTCTGGATCTCGGCCAGTATGATATTCATGTGAACATTGTCGGCGGCCTGAAAGCGGATGAACCGGCCGCGGATTTGGCGGTGTGCTTGGCGATCGCCAGCTCGTTCAAAGACAAAGCGCTGGGATTGGATTTGGTGGTATTCGGCGAAGTCGGCCTCGGTGGCGAAGTCCGATCCATCAATCAGGCCGACAAAAGAATAAAAGAAGCCGGCGCACTGGGAATGAAACGAGTGATCACGGCCGACAGCGCCAAAATCAAAAATACAGGGATCGTTAAAATCATCAAAGTGAAAAATATTCAAGAATTGATCAGACAAACCTAAAAACCATGGAATCTGGAATTATGAATTCATACCAGACACAGTCAAAATCGTCAATTAGTAATTATTAATTAGTAATTACTAATTTCGCCTCACTCCAAATGCACGGTCTTCTCCCACTCTTTCACTTTGTCCTTAAACTGTGGATTCTTCTCAAAATCTATTCCTTTGGCCAATTGACGCGCCAGTTTTATAATTTCCACATCCCGCATTGTCGCCAGCCGCAAATTCATCAGTCCGCTTTGAGTGGTGCCGTACACTTCGCCGGGACCCCGCGTCTGCAAATCATACTCGGCGAGAGCGAAGCCATCAAGATTTTTCTCAAAATACCCCAGCCTTTCAGCGGTTTTTTGCGAATCGCTATCAGTAAATAAAAAACAATAAGATTGGTGCTCGCTCCGTCCCACCCGGCCGCGGAACTGATGCAACTGCGCCAAACCGAACCGATCCGATCCTTCAATCATCATCACGCTGGCGTTTGGTATATTGACACCCACCTCCACGACCGCGGTCGCGACCAAAATATCAATTCCGCCGGCCGAGAATTCGCTCATGGTTTTTTCTTTTTCCGCTGGTTTCATTTTCCCATGCAAATATCCGATTCGCAAATCCGGAAATATCTTGGTCTTCAATTTTTCATATTCTTCCATCACGGTCTTTTTGTCATTCAATCCGCCTCGTCCGCCGAATTTCGGATTCAATTCAGGCGCGGACCGACCGGGTTCTTTTTCAATATTTTCAATGAGAGGACAAACCACAAACACTTGCCTACCCAACCCGACTTGCCCCCGAATAAATTGATAGGCCTTCTCGCGGTTATGCGGCGCCACCGCGCGCGTCTTAATCGGTTTGCGCCCGGCGGGCATTTGCTTGATGATAGACAAATCCAAATCGCCGTAAAGCGTCAGGGCGAACGACCGCGGGATCGGCGTCGCGGTCATACTCAAAAAATGCGGCATTTTCCGACCGGCGCCGCTCTTCGCGCTGATGATTTTCCGCTGAGCCACCCCGAAGCGATGTTGCTCGTCCACTACTGTCATTCCCAACTTATGAAATTTCACTTTTTCCGACAACAGAGCGTGAGTGCCGATAATGATTTGCGCGCTCCCCTCGGACACTTCGGCTAAAAAATTTTTTTTGGATATTTTTTCTCCGGCCATGATGCTTTGACTGCCGGTGAGCAAGCCGATTTTAACGCCGAATTGGCCGAGAATCAGATTCAAAGTTTCCAAATGCTGCGTAGCCAAAATCTCGGTGGGCGCCATCAGCGCCGACTGATAGCCGTTCAGCGCGGCGTTATACATCGTCATCGCCGCCACCACGGTCTTGCCCGAACCGACATCGCCTTCCAGCAATCGATTCATCGGCTCATTACTCTCCGTGTCCTTCAATATCTCCCAGACCGCCACTTTCTGATCATTGGTCAAAACGAATGGCAACTTGGCCGAAAAATCTTTCATTGACGCGATTTGAATCGTGAAGGACGGCGCGGAAAGACGACGCAAGGATTGCCGGATCATTTCCGCCCGAAGCTGAAGTATGAACAATTCATCAAATTTCAACCGTTTTTCCGCCAGCGCCAGGTTCGCCTCACTTTTCGGGAAATGGATCTCGGCGAGCGCGTCTTGAAGCGGAGCCAATTTGGCCGCAACCAAAATATCCTCGGTCAGCCAATCGGAAATCGCCGTTCGGAGAGGAATCGCCTGACTCGTCAAATATCTCATTTGCTTTTGAGTGATGCCGGCGGTAAGCGGATAAATCGGGACAATTCTGGCGGTGTGGGTGGTGCCGTTATTTCCGCCCTTGTCTGCCGTAGCCACCGGATTTTTTACTTTTTCATAGTTGGGACCGATCATTTGCGGCCCGAGCATTTCCGCGCTTATTTTCCCCGACAAATAAACCTCGTCCCCGACCCGCAAAATTTTTGAGATATATGGCTGGCCGAACCACACCACCCGCAATGTTCCGGAACCATCAGCGACCACTGCCTCGGTAATCAGCTTTTTTTTCCTCGGACTACGTTTGGTGGCGATGAGTTCAATCTTGGCTTTAACACTCACCTGCTCGCCCGCTTTCAAATCTTTTATCGGCGCGACCACGCTGTAATCCTCATAACGAAAAGGAAAATAAAACAAAAGATCGCGAACCGTTTCAATTCCCAATCTTTTAAGCCGCCCGGACAAAACCTCGCCGACTTTATCCAATTCAATGATTTTTGTGTTGAGATCAGCCATACGCTAGACTAATGGTAATATAATCTCCGGAAAAATACAAAAAACGGCAACATTGCCGTTTTTTGTTTGGTGCGCGGGAGAAGAGTCGAACTTCCATGCCCTTGCGAGCGTTGCCACCTCAAGGCAGTGCGTCTACCATTTCGCCACCCGCGCTTAAAATTTTCTTTCCTTGCCGACGATCATTTCTATCCGGCTTTTCGCCAGTTTAATCGTAATCTTCGTTTCCTTGGATTCTTTACCATCCGCTTCCACCACGAACGGGGTTTTACTGCTTACCACCATTTCTTCAAAAGGAAAAATACTCGGGTCTTCAAAAACTTCTTTGCGGAAAAACCCGCCTTTTACCACTGGCCGTAAGAACGCTTCCAATTTTCCGTCCTGGGGGTGAACCACGAAATCCCGGCCATTGTTCTTCCACAAAAACGGCTGTAAATTGCAAACCACCACTTCGGTTTTTCCGCCGGCCTTACTCCCCACTTTGAAACTTTCATTGTATTCCACCACAATCGGATGAGGCGGAATATGCAATTGAGAAACAAAATAGCGATTATTGAACCAGCCGACATCCAAACGAATTTTTCGCCGTCGTGCCAGAATATCGCAGGCCGCTTCGCCCGCCGGAATCCCCAAAACTTTGGCAATGGAGTTGTCCGATCCGAGAGGAATAAAGCCGAATAGCGCCTTACAAGAGGCAGCGCGCGACAATACTCGAGCAAAAGTGCCATCATCTCCCACCATCACCACGGTTTTCGCGCCTTTTTTAATTTCGTCTTCCACCACCGCCTCGGCATTGGTGAAGGTTTGCAGACGAATTATCTTACCAGCAATCCCGTAGTCTGTCAAACGAGTTTCTATCGCTTTAAGGGCGCTGTCAAATCGTTTGTGGCGCAAAAAATTGTCATACAAATAAACATACATACGCAATCGGGACTTGTCCTGTATTAATTAATCCTCCCGATTAAATTTCCTCCGCGTTCAGCGGTTCTTCTTCTCGGTTTTTCGGTCTGGATACTCGCTTTTTTTCTCCACTCCCGCCTTCTTCGCCTTCCAAACCCTTCATGCTGATTTTGCCTTGCAATTGCGCGCCCGCCGCCACTACGAGTACCTGGCAACTGATATCGCCGATCACTTTGGAAGAGGCGGTAAGCTCCAACTGCTGTTCCACTTTGATATTTCCATGCACTTCGCCGGAAATAACCGCGTCGCCGGCGCGCACATTGGCCATGATTTTGGCGGTGTTTTCCACGGTCAAAAGACGCGCGGTTTTGACACTGCCGGAAACAGTGCCCTTCACCAGGATATTTCCTTCGGACACAAAATCACCCTCCACCACCACCGATGGACCAACCACGGTTTCCACTTCGTCGGCGCGATTATTGGCCGTTTCATAAGCCGCCGATCCCGAATCCTTGGGAAACATAGGAGAATAATTAGTAATAAATCAAGTTCTATTATTATAGTCTGATTGCGCGCTAATATCAAGCCTATCCGACCGACTTAATTTCTGAAGCCGGCAAAGCCACATCCGGCGGACTGGAGGCAATAAAATTTTCCGGCTGGGGTGGCGGAATAAGCGGAATCCAGAAATTAAACTCACCTCCCTTGCCGAGTCCACGACTATGCGCCACCACCTGACCGCCGTGAGTCTCAATGAATTTGCGGCAGACATAGAGTCCGAGGCCGGTGCCATTGACATTCGCTCCTTGCACATTCTCGCCACGATAAAATTTCTGAAAAAAATTCACTTCGTCTTTTTTGTCAAACCCGATGCCGTTGTCCTTCACCGTTACTCTAATGCCGTCTTTTTCTCTTTCCGATTCCACTCGGATCGTTCCTTTGGAGCTGTATTTGATGGCGTTATCTATAAAATTGAACAAAACATGACGAATTTTTTCGTCGTCAATTTTCACCGTCGGCATTTTTTTGTTTTCCCAGGATATTTTTATCCCTTTGTCCCTGGCTCGGTCTCGTAATTCCTTGACCACACCTTCAATCACCGCGTTGATATCGCAATCGCGAAAAGTGAATTTTGTCCGCCCCTGTTCAATACGGGTAATATCCAAAAATTCGTCCACCAATTTCACCAGTCTTTCGTTGCTCTCATCCATATTTTCCAGGGTTTCTTTCATTTTCCTGGTGGGCTTGCCATAGGCGCCATCGGATAACAACTCAATAAATCCTTTCAATATGGACAATGGGGTGCGCAACTGGTGCGAAGCGATCGAAAGAAACTCGGTTTTTTGGCGATCCAATTCCTGCAACCGCAGATTGGCTTTTTCGAGGGACATCGCCAAATGAGAAATCTCTTCCAAACGCGCGGCTTCCTTGCGAATGGATTTGATGAGAAGAATCCCAATGATACCGACAAAAAAAACAAACAAAACGCGAACTACCACTTCGGATAAGCTGGATGAGAAAAAAATCTGCATCACGGTCAAAAATTCCGTGATTCCGACCAGTATCTCGGTCGCCACCACCTTCGCGCCAAGCAAGTGATGCCGGCTTACCGAATAAAAAAGCATCACCGGAAAAATCAGACCGGTAACATAAGAAAAAGGAAATTTCGTGTCAATGCCGTAGGCGAACAGATAGGCCGATCCGCCGATAAAAATCACGAAAGCGAAAGCGACAAAAACATATTTGATTTGCAAACGGATAATTTTGTCATTGATCGCGCGATAGTAACGCAACAGATTCGTGAAAAAAATTCCGGTTCCCAAAAAAAAGTAGCCCATGAAGAAATGGTGCAGAATCCGCGCCTGCGAATGGACGCCCCAGGAATAATAATACAAACCGTCCACAAAATATCGCGACTGCGAAACGAGCAAAAAACAAAAGGCCAAAAAATAATTGACAAAAAGCAATTTTTTCTGCTTGCCTTCGCTCTGAGTGAACACCAAACTGAAATGGTGCATGAAAGGTGGCATGAATACCACGCCGGCGTAGACGAACCGATCCCAAAAAAGCGCGGCCGCGAGATTTCCTCTCGTAGCGAACATCATAAAAGTGCCGAACATCCAAAAAAACATGCTGAAGCAGAAGCCGAACAAGAGCTGATTCATGCGCGAATGATAATCCTTCAACAAAATGAAAACGCCGAAAAACATCACGAACAATGCGCAGGTTAAAGGCAAGATGGAATAAAAATCAATTACAAAATTTATAGGCATGTTTTCATTATATCACAAAAAAAACTTTTATAAAAAGACAACGCCCCGAGATGTATTCACACATCACGGGGCATTCAAAGAATCGGGCTCGGCGTCCGTCATTGCTGACGGGCGAACCACAATCAACGCGTCTCAACGAGACGCCGCTCGAAGACCGGGCTTGCCGCAGCCACGGCGATGGATTACCGTCGGACCGGAGATGGTGGAATCAGAGACGAATCTCCGCACCGCTCCCCAGTTGAACGGAACGCCGAACTGGCTGGGAGGCTGAGGCTCGATCCCCAACATAGCGAAGTGGTTGTGACACCATTCAAGCTCTCCCATGGGGATCGGATGCCCCGTGATCTGGCCTTGATAGCCACAGGTGGCGCGCGCGAAGGTCTCGAGCGCGCATCCCCACATCACATTGGGACCACCGGCGCCGACATCGTTGCACTGTCGGCTACCCAGTTGACCGAAGCCCTCCGGCAGGATGGCGTCGGGGAGTTCCCCGCATCCGGCCGTCAAGACCATTCGGCCATTCCACCCCGGCGCTGGCC
>JBBTQT010000073.1:3211-22537 GCA_038065575.1 Patescibacteria group bacterium | reverse complement strand
GTAAGCCTGAACCAAATCCGGACTGTTCTTCAAAGCGGCCAAATAATATTCTTCCGCCTTTGTCGGATCATTCAAGAAATCCGCGTACAAATTGGCGAGATTGAATAACGGCAAACTGCCGGCCGGACGCAAAATAGCGGCTTTCTCCCAGACCGCGCGCGCTCCCTCGTAATCATTTACTTGTTTTTTGACGATGCCGATGGTAATCCAATCATTGTAAGAATCCGGATTCTTCTCCACCGCCGAGACCGCGGCCGCGAATTGGCCTTTGAGAATTTCCAGTTGAGCCGGGGGAAAGCGCTCGTCCAAAACTTTCAGAGTCAATAAATCATTTGGCGCTACCGCCTCGTTTTTTTGATTCGGATCATTGAAATAAACCACCGCGCCAATAACCCCTAGTACTAACACGCCCCCGATAATATATACAAGATTCTTTTTCATAGCAGGTGAATAATTAAAAATTACTCGGCTTCGCTCTGCTACGCCGAGCAGGCGAATTAACGATTGCAGTTGTAAGGGATTGCCACGTCCTCCTTCGCCTTTCAGGCTACGGCGGACACAGTCGCTTCGCTCCCATTGCCCGTCCGAAGCGTAGCGTAGGCGGGTCGCAATGACGTGGAAATTCATAATTGAATAATACCATACCAATTCAGTTTTGACAATAACAAAAAGTCCCCTCGCGGGGACCTTTTGCTACTTTACGCCAGAGGTAACTATTTGGAAAGAGTTACGGCTGACATATTGGTGCCTGGCAAGTTGGTTACGAGGTAACCATTTGTCCAGTCCGCTGAAGTAATACCGTGACCAGATGCGCTCTTATCCGACCAGATGAAGTCGTCGTTTGTGCCGGCGTCTACATTGGTGGCGGTACGAGTGAACTGGATTGAGCTGAGGCCGTTGACATCACCCATCAGTTGAGTGTTGACAGAGGCTCCGCCTCCGGCAATGCCGAGGCCGCTCATCGAGGCTAACAACTCAAAGGTATGAGGTGCGCCGACGGAAACAGTAACCGGGGTGGCGGTTGATCCCCAAGCGGCATTGTTGGCCAAGAGGATGTATTCAAGATCGCAACCGTTTGTACCCAGGGTATTGCCGGTATTACCAAGTTGAGTGCTACCAGCGCAGTTTGGTGTGGAGCTGGCAGTGGTGAAGCCGGTGGTAGAGTCGTACAAATCAAGAGCGGTGATGGCGAGAGGGCCACCGCTGCTGGGCGAGGAGGTGGAGATTTGGAAGGTAAACTTGTACAAATCAACATCTCCGCCGCGGCTGTCAGCTTCCACTTTGAATTTGTAGATGGCGGCACCGGAAGTTAATGTGCTTGGAACAGTTCCAAGATCTGACCATTTGGTCAACTTCGGCGCGCCCTTGTAGAGGTAACCACGGTTGGCTACATTGCTGGTGTCGGCGGAGTATGAAGCAATGGTTGAGCCGGAAGATCCGCCTTTACCTTGACTCTGCGTGGTGTCGTCGGCGTTGTAATCATAGTCGACAACGACCGAGTGTCCGGCAGTGGCGATGGTGGCGGAGGTGGAAATGGTGGCAAAATCAAGTTTCACCGTCATTACTTTTTCACCATCTTTCGAAATGACGAATGGATTGTAATTACCGGTTACTTCTGTCGGAAGAGTAAATAGAGCCACGCCGGCGACAAATGTGGAATCAGCTAAAAGCTTTCCGGCATCGTCGTAGAGGTAGGCCTTCACCACATCCTGATCAGAAGATGAAGTGGAATAATCAGTCAATTTCAACTTCAAGTTGGTGACTGTTATCGCTTCGGTGGTACCGGTAAAGCGCAGCTTGTTGACCACATTTCCGGTGGTGCCGGCAATGTAGAGCTGGGCGAGTGGCCTTGAAGAGTCAAGCTCCACGCTGAATTGACCGGCTGAAGCCAAAGTCATCGCTTGACCATCTCCGGCTGTACCAGCAACGGTTGGAGTAGTTCCGGTTCCAACACCGATGGCAGTAACAGTAGCAGTAGTGGCAGCGTCCAAACCTACTTTTATGCTAGATGCTGTGGCATTGGCCGAAACATTAGCTTTCAAGGTCAAAGTCTTTTGAGTTCCCTTTGGAATTACAAAAGGTTTGTCCAATGTAAGAGTTTGGTTGTCAGTACTGGCAGCAAGATTGGCAAGTACATTACTACCGGTGTTCAATTGGACACCTTCAGTTGTGCCGTCAAATCCGAATACTCTAACTGATGTGATATCAGTAGTAGTAGCGGCCGAGCCGAACAACAACATTTGTGGTTTGAAGACAGTTACTTTCAAATCTTCTCCAGAGGCAGATGCATCAAAATTATATTGAGCAAATACCACATCAGTACTTCCGGATACCAAGTTCTGAGCAACAGGAACGGCATTTACAGTTACTGTTACAGTACCAGCTTTTACAGTCTGGTAGTTAGAATGAGTATCTGAAGCTGGAGTAGCGGTAATAGAATTACCGGTACCAACTCCGGTCGCAGTAACTGCAGTGGCTGGAGTGGTGAAACCAACTCGATAGGTAGTATTGGCGGTAACATCATTATTCAAGTTTGCTTTTACCGTATAAACATTGGTTCCATTTGGCACAGTAATTGTGCTACTGAATGTGACAGTACCGTCATTGTTTGAAGTACTGACATCAGTAGTATCTACCGGACCGGCAACAGCAACACCAGCAGCGTCATACAATGTGACCATGGTGGCGTCTGAACCGGACGAGGTAGAACCACTAACTTCAACATCAAGAACTAATTGAGTGATCTTGACAGCTTCGCCATCAACAACAAACAAGAAGTTTCCAAGAGTTTGGTTGTTGACACCTTTGGCAACATTGCCAGCGGCGAAAGCACCCTTTTCTATTCGGAGATTTCCACCAGCGGCCATTGTCACCAAGTAACCTTGGTACCATGGAGTAACTGTTGAGAAAGCACCGGCTACAGAAGTTCCTGCTTCAGTAGCAGTTGGATTTACATAATATTGATATGTTGTTCCTTTGACTACTAAATCAGATTTACGATAAACATCAAAACGAACAGTGCGGGATGAACCGCTCATTACATCTCCTTTGATGTACATTTCCTTGGAAAGACCTTTTTTCAATTCAACGCCGTTGAATTGAGCGGTGTAATACTTACCATCAGCCGAAACTGTGGTTGGGTATTCCACTCCGTCCAAGACAACTTTGACATTGGCCAAATCAGATGAAGCGGCGGAACCAGCTTGATACCATCGCACTGAAGCAACACTCAAATCTTCATTTGATCCGGCAGTCAATCTCAATCCTGAGAATTTGTATCCAAGTGTTCCCAAAGCTTTATCAGTAGCGGCAGCTGAAGGATCATAAGCACCTTTGACAACCGTAACTGTACCTAAGCTCAAGGTAGTAATCACTGTCATAGCATTACCAACAACAGGAGTTCCACTTAGAGTACCACCATTTAGAACCGTACCAGAAACCAAAGCTAGTTTTGGCATTTCACCACCGTGACCGGAGGCGACAGTATTCATGTTACCTGCCAAAATAAGTGTTCTGGTTGTACCGGCTTTAACAGTAATTTCATCGTTGAAAGTAGCTTGATGCAAAGAATTGAAAGTTTGATCAAAACCAATCTTGGATTGATCAGCAGCATCAAGGAGGGAGATTGAGTCTAGACTGGCATCAGCGGCGATACCTTGTCTTTCAACCACCAAATTCTTTACAGTTGCGTCCTTATCACCAGCCGTAAAATTGATGGTGGTGAAAGGAACGCGGATAGCAGTAGAAGCGGCTGAACCGGCGGCTGGCGTATTAGCGGCCAGACTGACAGTTACATTACCGCCCACTACTACCGGGGTCGGGGCTGGGGTCGTGCCAGCGGCTTTTTGCGATGGGTCGGCCACGAGGGAGGCCGGAGTTACAGTGGCGGTATCTTTGGTAAGAGTATCGCGCACCGCGTCAGTCACCATGCGGACACCCATGGCAAGGAATGATGGCAATGTGCCTTCAACCTTGACGAGTTTGCCACCGGAAACTGAATAGACTACTCCGTCCGCGCCTTTTACGAGCATACCATTGTGAGGCATGGCGGAAGAAATTTCCGCGCCCATGGTATACAACACTCCAAACGCGTCGGATTGATCAATTACTAACTTATCCCAGTTCGCGCCGTAAAGAGCGGACGCGATTTCCGGAGAAGCAAGTTTCATCTTAACTCCACTTGGGGCGACAGCGTATACCGAAGGGGTAACAACTGATTTGACCAAAACCGAGCCACCACGGAATGCAATTCCGGTGCCGAGAGGATAAGCGTCTACGCAAGTTGGGTCAATAGTTTTTACCTTGGAATAATCAGTGCCATACCAAGTTTCATATACATTGGCGTGCGGGAACCACAATCTCTGCATACCTGAACTTACCAAGTAAACAGCAGTTACTCCCGGCACTTTGAACAAGTCTCCAGCAACAAGACTCGGGCAGGTCGCGGCGGCCACTCCGGCTGGGACGAGGGCGGACAAGCCGACGCTCCAAGCGATTGTCATGGCAACCACCGACATGGTGAAGAGCTTTTTGCCGAATTTCTTTAAATCACTCATAAATAAATTTTTCTATCACTTATCACAGAGCGTGCCGATTAAATCGACATCAACATGATAAGCGGTTTTTTATTTTTGCCTCTAATTCCCTCTCGGGATCGACCTTTCTATTATTAGCGCACTCGCCGCGTTTAGCGGATAGTGGTAGCTATGGGCCAAAAACCCATAGTGCCTCATACTGTATGGCCCGGAACGATCGACCATTGCTTGCAACGATCAATAAAATCGCTCTGAGCCAGACAGTATGACGAAATTAATAATTACATATTATTATGATACATGATACACGTAACATGACACATTTATACTAGCGGTATGTATCTTGTTGCGTGTATCCTGTATCTTGATGTCTATACTATGTATCTTGTTGCGTGTATCCTGTATCGTATCGTACCATGTACGCACCACAACTTATTTCCTCACTTCTACCGTATTAACTGCAGTCTTCGTGTCCACCAATATCTGTTGAACCGTTCCGGACGCTTCATTCATGCTCTTTAATTTGCTTACCGCCTCTTGAAAATCGCCATTATCAATTATTTTTTGAATTTCACCGGCGGAATCTTGAATCACTTGGGTTTTCTGTTCCGCTTCTTTGAATAGAGCCGCGGTGCTGGTGACGATAACGGCGGGAGTGGCGGATAAGGTGCTGGAGGCATTCACGGTCGTCCCCAATGTGGTGCTTACAAATACCGACTTACTGTTGTCTTTGTCAGTATCGCTCCGTTCCTTTTTTCCACCGTTATTATTCAATAATTTATCCGCATTCAAGGTGGACGACACAAAAGAATCCTTGGCATCCAACACATCTTGCCTGATCTCTTCGTTGATGTGGATCATTTCCACCAATTTGTCATTGATTAAATTTTTGGCCTGGCTTACCGTGTCAATGGTGGAGGAAACGGCTACCTGCGTTATCACCGCCGCCATCGTAGTGAGGCTGGTGTCATTCACCACTTTCACGGTTTCTATCACTTCTTTGGTAACCGAAACATCCACATTATTGACGAGACTTACCGACTCCGCCAATGACTTGGTGATTTCGGAAGTATCTTTGGCCGCGTCTTTGACCATTTTCAAGGCCACGGTCGGATCAATGGAAATGACGGTCTTTACTTGAGTATTGACGGATTCGGCGGCGGATTTGACCGCCTCCTTGACATCGTTGACCGCAGTATTCAGATCGGCAGTGGTTTTTTTCCGCTCTTCCGGAGATTTGACGGTGGCGCGATTCTCTACGGTTTTTTTGATTTCTTGCGTCCGACTTTTGGCCAGATCCAATTGTAATTGGGCTTTTTTCTGCTCGGAAGCGCCAATTGACTTCACCAAAACCTCGGTTCTTTGGGCGGCGCGCTTCACCCCCCACAAACGATCCCCTGGAACGGTATTGAAGGTCGCGCTTACGCTCGCGATCCAGCCGCCGGTAGCGAGGAGCGCCACAAGGAGAGCGGTCAACGCCGGCTTAAAATGAGAAAAAACATGAAAAGATTTGAAAAAATACAGGTGTTCATTAACGGTTGTTCGCCATTCCGGAATCCGGGCATCCTCGCGGATTGTATTCCGGACTTGCCTCATCAACACTTCTCGATTGCGCTTAACCCAAAACGGATCAGGGTTCACCAGATCATCATAATTTTTTATCAGTTTCAATTGTCTTTTCAACATTTTCATAAAGAGGGCTCTTTATCTTTGTTGATTAGATTTTTGGCCACTTTGATCGCCCGATGCAAGGTGACCCGAACCGCCACTTGGCCTTTTTCCAAAATAATGGCGATTTCCGCGACTGATAGTTCTTCTATATAGCGGAGCAATAATACTTCTTGATACTCGCGCTTCATTTTTTTCAGAACACTCAATATCTTCTCGGCTTCATGATGAGTGTCAATTTGGCGGTACCGATCCACTTGATCCGCCACCTCGAGCGCGATGTCAAGGGGAATTTCCTGTTTTGAACCGAGCTTCCGATAATGATCAATCAAGGCGTTCCGGGCAATTTTATAGACCAAACCGCTAAAACTTTTAATCTCGCTCCGACCGGTTTGAGTGAGATAATTCCAAGTCTTCAAAAAAACCTCGCTGGTCAAATCCTCCGCGTCTTCTTTGTTGGAAACTTTGAAATAAACAAAGCGGTAGATTTTGTTGATGTAATTATCGTAAAGCAGACCAAAGGCTTCGGGGTCTTTTTCAACGGTGACGCGGTAGAGCAGTTTTTTTTCAATGTAGCCTAGTGGCATATATGAAGACGGTGGGATAAAAAAAATGTTACACTTTTGAACACATTTTGTATTCAGACACCCGGCAATATAAGGAAAAGGATAGCATAAAAAGACAATAATGTGAAGCCGGAAGATTAAATGAGTAATAAATTTGAGTAGGCTAGTCTATACAAATTGATAAAAATCAAAAATGCCTTAATCTTGACAAAAACTCCATAATTTGATAAGATTAGTGTATACAAATTTTATGATCAAATCGAATCCGGTGGCGGAGAACGAAAAAGACAAAGAATTGATCCGTTTGTCGGTTTCTGAAGCCGCCAAGCTTTTTGGCGTAAATTCCCAGACGATCCGGCGCGCCCTCACCAAAAAAGAGATCGCTTATGTGGTAGTT
Source organism: Patescibacteria group bacterium (assembly GCA_038065575.1). Taxonomy (GTDB): domain Bacteria; phylum Patescibacteriota; class Patescibacteriia; order Magasanikbacterales; family UBA922; genus JBBTQT01. The sequence goes on along the minus strand of JBBTQT010000073.1, from coordinate 15,371 downwards.
ACCGGCCGGTACAAGATCAATTTTGACAGCCTTGTCAAATGGTCGCAAATGAAAAGCACTGTCAAAAATAAAACCAACAAAAGGGGCATCGGCCAGTATGTGGATAAGTGGAAAATCACCAATACTCTGTTTTCTCCGAGCGTCAAACGAATCAAACCGGAAATAGATGAAAAAGACGGCGAGAATACCAAAACCGCCCCGCCTGAAGACATTATACAAAATTCCGACAAAATTTGAAACTATCCCCCGCCGCCGGCGAGGGATTTTTCTTGTGTTTGGACGTGGGGAGAAGTATAATAAAAGAACATGCTTTTTTTTGAAAAACATTTCACCAAACATCATTTCTTTTACGCGCCCCACCGCTGGTTTTTGGCGTTTCTCCTCTCCCCTATTCATATTCTGGAAAAACGCTATCAAAAAAAATACCACCTTCAATTCGCTCACGCGCGCAAATTATTTTTTTTTGATGTTTTTCTGGTCATAGGGATGATTGCTCTCGCCTCTTTAACCGCCGCCTGGTTTCGATACAATCCGACGATAGTAGATCAAATTGATCTGACCATCAGTGAAAGCGATGGTTCGGTCGCAACCTCGCCGGCCACGGCGCGAGTGAAAAGCGGCGAATTGGTGACTTACCAAATAAATTTCAAAAATAACAGCGCGGCCACGCTCGCCCGCGCCCATCTGGAAATAAGACTGCCGGTTGGATTTTTGGTGACGGAAATCATTTCGCCTTATCTTTACGACGAAGCCGACCATACTTTTCACTTTCCCAATCTGGAAGCGGGCGCGAGCGGAACAATCAAAATCAAAGGCTGGCTTTATGGCGTGCCCCACCAAGAAGAATATCTGCTCGCCGAACTTGGTTTCAAACAAGAAGGCCGCGAGGTGGAAGAAATCAAGTCGGTCGCGCTCATCAATATCTTGCGCGGCTCGGTTTTGTCCGGAGTATTGGAAATGCCGGATAAGATTATCAATCGCGAACCTCATCCTGCCAAGCTGATTTTGAAGAACGATGGCGGACGCGTTTTGACCGGCGTTCAAATTCCACTGATTCTTCCGAACGCGAAAATTATTAACCCGCTCGCCGAGACCGGATCGCTTGATAACGATAGTTGGAAATTGGAATCGCTGAATCCCGGAGAGACGGCAACGTTGTCTTTTACTTTCACCACAGATTTGAATAATGACGACAAATATGCCGACTTCGTCGTAACGCCTCTGGTAGACTATAAAGGGAATCTGCTGGCGCAAGCGGAAATCGTGAAAAAATTACGGTTGATCCATCCGGAAATAAAAATTTTGAGCCGCTGGCAAAATGATCGGGCGAACGCGGCGCCGGGAGAGGTTGTCGTTCTATCCATGACTCTTTCCAATACCGGTGATACCGCGCTCTATGAAATTTCTTTGATTCTGCCGATTGATGTCGGTATTGTGGACACGCAAAAAATAGCCGGCTTGAATAATGGCATTTACCGGAAAGGAATTGGCGGCGCGATCGGCAATGTTTTTATTGTTGATAATTCCGTTGATCCGAAATTAGCGGAATTAAAACCCGGACAATCCATTTCCATTGACGCCCGAATTCCTTTGCGCGCGCCGGTCACGGCCGGGACAAACATCGCCTATACCATTGAACCGCGCGCCGAAGCATCGCCCGCGGATATGCCGGAAACCAAAATCGTTTTCAAAAATAAATCGCCGATCCTAAAAATCGGCACAACCTTGTCCATCCTCGCGGAAGCGCGCTACTATACCGAAGACGGCGATCAATTGGGACGAGGGCCGTTGCCGCCGCAGGTCGGCAAGGAAACGAAATACGGAATGATTTTGCGCGTTGCCAATTCCACGAGCGGAGCGGAAAAAATAAATTTGACGGCGACATTGCCGACGGCCATCCGTTGGACCGGAAAAACTAGCGTCGGACAGGGAAGCAATATCAAATACAATCCGGAAAATAATTCAATTTCCTGGTCGCTCAATTCTCTCTCGGCGCATGATTCGGTTTTGTTATTTTTTGAAGTCGGTCTGACGCCGACCGAATCCGAACGCGGATCGACGCCGGTTTTGCTTGAAAATATCCGTGTGTCCGGAATAGATTCATTCATTGGCCGGAATTTGAACGCGTCGGCGCCGACCGTGACCGCGTCGTTGGACAATGACGCGGAGGGACGAGAAAAAGGGACTCTTGTCCGGTAATAACCATAAATAAAAAGACTAAAATCAGACTAAAATCGTCTCATTGACATTTTGGCTTATTTGTGCTATAATTCTCTGTTAATTTGGCCGAGAAAAGGCTATATTAGCATTATTGCCGATGGCGTGTTTTTTTGCGTTTGCGAGAGTTCTTTACAATTTAAGTATGGAAAACCGAATTACAAATTAATAATTACGAATTACGAATTAAGAATTGCGCATTTGTAATTATTAATTTGTAATTCGGTTCGAGTGGCGAGCATGGTGCTTGCTACTACTAAAATCGGTTTTTTTAAGTTAGAATTAACCGATTCTGCAACCTCTGAAGGAGAACGACGAGATGAAGACGAATCTGATGGTGGCGTTTCTGGCTATGCTGGCTACGGCCTGCACGTTCGACGAGCCCAGGGCGGACTGCTTCGCGGGGCAGCCCTGCAACCTCAGGGTGGTGGACACCACCAAGAGAGCGGACGCGCTCGGCGGCTCCGAAACGGACGACGGGGGCGGGGGCGATGATTTCGCTCCTGATCTGGCCGATCCGAACTCGGAGACGGCGGGCAACAAGGACGCCGGCGACGACGGAACGGCTACGGGCGATGAGACCGACACGGACAACAGCGACACGGCCGACACGGGCGAGGTGATCGACGACACTCCCCCTCTGCCGGAGTGTCCGCCCACCGGCTGCGAGGACGGCAACCTGTGCACGACCGATGTCTGCGACGAGGAATCCGGCGAGTGCGTAAGCGCGCCGATGAACTGCGCCGATGACATCGCCTGCACGCTGGACGCCTGCGTTCCCGCGGTCGGCTGCGTCGCGACGCCGAACCACTCGGACTGCGCGGATGCCAACCCCTGCACCGACGACACCTGCGATCTCGCAGTTGGGTGCGTCCACGCGGCCAGCGACGACTTCTGCGACGACGGCAATCTCTGCACCAGTGAAGTTTGCGTTCCGGCGACCGGCGAGTGCTTCAACCCGCCTGTCGTCTGCGACGACAACGACCTGTGCACGAGCGACCTCTGCGAGCAGGATTCGGGACAGTGCGAAAACGCTCCCGAACCCTGCGACGACAACAACCCCTGCACCGACGATTCCTGCCAGCCGGATACCGGTTGCGTCATCACGGAAAACTCCGCTCCGTGCGATGACGACAACCTGTGCACCGTGGCGGACACTTGTCTTGACGGCGAGTGCGAACGGGGGGACTTGAACATCTGCGACTGCGAGACCGGTGCCGAGTGCGCGGATGACGAGGACGGCAACTTCTGCAATGGCACGCTGGTGTGCGAGAACACCAAGTGCGTCATTGACGAGGCGACCCTCGTTTTCTGCGACGACGGCGACCTCTGCACCGACGACTCCTGCGATCCGACGACCGGCGACTGCGCCGCGTCGCCCATCAACTGCGACGACGAGAACGATTGCACGGACGATTCCTGCGACGAGGGATCCGGCGAGTGCGTGAGCGCGCCGGTGAACTGCAACGACAACAACGCCTGCACGACCGACTCCTGCCTGAAAGACTTCGGTTGCGCGCACGCCGTCGTAGTCTGCAACGACGGGAAGTTCTGCACTGATGACTTGTGCGAGCCGACCATCGGGTGCGAGTACACTCCGAACACCACGGCTTGCGACGACGAGAACCAGTGCACGAACGGAGATGCCTGCACAAGCGGGTTCTGCGCCGGGGTGTTCATCGGGTGTGATGACGGCAATGTCTGCACCAATGACTCCTGCGCCACCGCGACCGGCTGTACGCATACCGACAACGCGAACGGGTGCGATGACGACGATGTCTGCACCAACAACGATACCTGCGTTGGCGGAGTGTGTAAGGGGACCGCCAATCCCCAGAAATGCCCGGACGACAACAACCCCTGCACCGACAACTGGTGTGAGCCCAATGTCGGATGCACGGTCGCCAACAACAAGGCGCCCTGCAATGACGGTTACGCCTGCACTGTGAACGATGTCTGCTCCGCGGGATTTTGCCACGGAGCGCTAACACCGAGCTGCTGTAAGGCCAACTCGGACTGTAGCGACAACAACGCGTGCACGGTGGACTACTGCGAGACCGCGACCGGCGACTGCCAGACCTCGCCCTCGCCCGTAAACTGCGACGACGAGGCCGACTGCACAATGGACGCCTGCGACCCGAACTCGGGCTGCAGCAACACTCCGCAAGACGCAAAGTGCGCGGACGGCAACCCGTGCACCTTGGATGTTTGCGTCCCGGGTCTCGGATGCGCGGCGCTCTCGGCGACGATGGACGGAGCGGTCTGCAACGACAGCGACCAGTGCACGATCGAAGACGAGTGCGCAGCCGGCGACTGCGCGGGTGGATCGGTCAAGAACTGCGACGACGGCAACTCCTGCACCGACGACTCGTGCTACGCCACGAACGGCTGTACGCACGCCGACAACACGGTCGGGTGCGACGACAGCCAACCCTGCACGGTAGGCGATGTCTGCGGCAACGGAGCATGCGCCGGAACGCTCAAGAACTGCGACGACGACAACCTCTGCACGGCCGACTCCTGCGACACGGCAGGGGCTTGTCAGCACGAGCCCCTGTTCAGTAAGGAAGCGCCGTGTAGCGACGGCGTTCTCTGCACGATGCAGGACGCCTGCGACCCCACCCAGGGGTGCGTCGGATTCAACTGGGAGACCAGTTGCGACAAGGATGTGTCGTGGACGAACTCGGACACAGACAACGACGGCAAGTATAATGCCGGCGATAACTGTCTGTTCGTCCCGAACGCCGACCAGAAGGACGCCGACGGCGACGGCATCGGCAACGCCTGCGATCCGGACGCGGACTCGGATCATGTGCTGAACTGGATTCCGAGCTTCGGCGCCCCGCCGCAGAACCCCTGCGTCGGAGGAGAAATCGCGGGGTGCGATGACAACTGCCCCACGACCAAGAACCCCGGCCAGGCGGACCAGGACAGCGATGGCATCGGCGATGCCTGCGACTCCTAGTCCCGAAACCCACCTCTCTTGCCGTTGAGCGATTCACTTCGCTCCGGCTCCCACTTTGGCAAGAAGCCCTATTCTTCCCAAATCAGGCCAAAAAAATCCCGATTTAATCGGGATTTTTTTGTCTTCAACCGCCTTGACAATCCCCTATTTCTATGATATAGTACTCCGTCATCGTAATTCGTAATTCGCCTGCTCGGCGTAGTGGAGCGAAGCCGAGTAATTCGTAATTCGCTATGCGTATCGCCATGATCGGACAAAAAGGGATACCGGCCACCTATGGTGGTGTAGAACGCCATGTGGAAGATTTGGCGGTAAACCTGGTTCAAGCCGGACATCGGATAACGGTGTACGGCCGATTTTGGTATACTCGCGTCAAAAAAAATAAATTCCAAGGAGTGGATATCAAACTTTTGCCGAGCGTTCGCACCAAGCATTTGGACACTATCACGCACGTATTTTTCTCAACGATTCACGCTTTGTTCCAAAATTATGATGTCATCCACTACCATGGCGTCGGGCCGGCGCTGTTGTCCTGGATACCGCGCCTGTTCACTCCAAAAATAAAAATCATCATCACTTTCCATTCCATTGATCGCTACCACCAAAAATGGAATTGGCTGGCAAAGATATTTTTGCGTTTGGGCGAATGGTTCGCTTGCCGACTACCGCGTTCCACGATCGTCGTTTCGGAAGCCCTGCAAAAATATTGTCTAAATGAATACCACCATGAAACGGTTTACATCCCAAATGGCGCGGGAAGGAAAAAACCGGAACTGACGCCTCAGGAAAAATTAACTGATTTCAATTTGGAGCCGGAAAATTATTTGCTCATGGTATCCCGCCTGATTCCGCACAAAGGAGCGCACCTATTGATTGAAGCTTTTTTGAAACTGAAAGAAAATCCGGACGCGGACGAAAAAATAAAAAAATTGAAATTGGCGATCGTCGGCGGCTCGGTTCATACCGATAAATATGTCACCGATTTGCACGCTCTGGCCGGAAAAAATTCCGATATCGTCTTCACCGGTTTTCAAGCCGGCAACGCCCTCCGCCGGCTCTATCAAAACGCATCTGTTCTCGTTCATCCCTCGCTGAACGAAGGCCTGCCGATTACGGTTCTCGAGGCGATGAGTTATGGCAAGCCGACACTCTTGTCGGATATTCCGGAACATCAAGAATTGATCAGAAATCCCGAGGTTCTTTTCAAGAGCAATAATGTCAGGGACTTGGAAAATAAAATCCGGGAATTCATCGGCCTCGACGCGGCCGAACAAAAAACTTTGGGTAGGAAAAATAAAGCCATCGTGGAGCGCCATTACAGCTGGGAATCAATCACGCCGCGGATTATCGCGGTCTATGAAGAAGACAACCGTGGCGTCCGAGTCCGAACTTCGAAAGCGAATATCTGAAAAAAACCGTTGAAATGAATCAACGGTTTTTTTATTTTATCGCGATTTGGATTATTCCGTAAGCGTGACGATGTCGTCAATTCCATCAAAATCCACGTCAGCTGTTCGCACCTCAACGCCGGTAAGCGCGGCGGTTTTGTAAGCCGTGAAAGATTTGTAAATTTCTTTGCCGTCTTCATTGAAAATTTTAATAATCGGTTCTTTGCCGCGGCCGGCGCCGACAATGATTTCATTTTGGCCGTCGCCGTCCACGTCGCCGAGCGCCACATTCACTCCGCCCCGAAAAATTTTCTCGTAGGCCGACCATTGTTTCAGCAATTTATAATTATTGTCATAAACGGAAACGGTTGGCTCGCGGCCGATGCCGGCGCCGACAATTATTCGACCCGCGCCGCCCGCTCCCGATGGCCCTATGGCCAGGCTGTACCCGCCTTTGTATTTCCGACCGTAGGGAAACCAATCGTTACGCGACAAAATACCATAAGCATCATAAATTTTAATCGGCAAGGCGCCACTACTCGGCGCCACCGCGATTTCCTTGAGGCCATCATCGTTCAGGTCGCCGATCGCGACGCGAGTTCGGCCGGTATAATTCGCGCTGTACGGATATTCCTTGAAGAGCGGCAAACCGTCGTCGCGCCAGGCTTGGATAAATTCGGCGCGCGCCAGAAAATTATCTTTCCGGCCATTCTGATCCAAATCAATATTCGCGAGCCGGTCATTCCCCTGATAGGCATCATTGAATAAAAAAGAACCGTTGCGAACGCGCTCTCCGTTCGGGCGGAAAAAACGCGCGAAGGCGCCGTTCGTGAATAAGACATCGTCCAGCGTGGAAAAAATTTTCAGCATCAATAATCCGTCAAAAGGATTAAGAGATATTTCGGACACGATTGATCCGTCATTGACCGCTCGGTCTTCCGTACCGCGAATCTTTTCATAATCGCCGTTCAGAGCGACCGATTTGACGATATCCGTGCTATTGACGATCGCCAAACCGTTTTCAAAATCGCGTCGCCAAACATCCGGACGATAATCCGCGTAACCATTGTCAGACGCGACCCGGCCGGTCGGCTCGCCCAGATCCACGTTATATTCGTCATACCACCACAACTGGCCGTGGTTGGCGTCGCCATGATCAAAAGAATAATATTCGTTTTCCAGCATCGCGCTCCCGAGACCGAAGCGGACATTTTGGTAGTCGTCTCGACGGCCGGTGTTATTGGTATTGCTGTTGATTATTATAATACTCGGATTTTTGTTATTCTTTTTTCCATTCGCAATTTTATTCATTACTGCCGACCAACTGCCGTCCCCTTCCCATGGTGTCGGAAAATTCTCAAACATTCTGCCATTGGTATATGATTGAACACTCGGTTCCGAAGTACCATTCATGATAATGTATTTTGTCTTTAAAATTATGGAAGCCCTACTCAAAAAATTTTTGGTTCGGTTTAGCCATAACGCATCGGCCGAGGCCGGGTTATCTTTGATACCATCATTATCCAAATCAGTTTCTCCGCCATTGGCCCAAGAAATATTGGGCGAAACCATATCAAAAAAAATCCCGTCTACATTGGGTAGACCGACGATGTGGTTATTTACAAATTGAAGATAATACTCAGTCCAATCTGAATTCAAGTTGATATTTTTGATTCCCGGCCAAGTGGAAATTACATTGCCAAATTTATCTCGAAGCCACCATTCCGGTTGGATTTGAAGTTTGTTAAAAATCGGATCGTTCGGCCAATACTGGGTATTGTAGCTTTGGCTCGGTACATAGGCCAAAATTATCATGGTCGGATTGATATTTTTTATATTTTGTATGGTATTTTGATGTAGGTAAATTTGGGTTGGTGTTAAAATTATCAAATTGTATCGCGCTACTTTATTAACAAAAGCCGGCGAGTCCTCAACATTATTCAAAAAATACTCGGCTTTCTTTGGAGCGATGGTGGCGTTGATTGGATGCAAAAAAAATACTGTAGATAGTACAGTTAAAAAAAATATTGTTAGTTTTGGGGGTTTATTTTGCATACAACATTTACTTTATTCTAAACACGACAAATACTTTATTTTGTCATTCCTGCGAAAGCAGGAATCCAGGAATACCAAGAACTAGAACGTGACGTGGATTCCTGCTTTCGCAGGAATGACAAACAAAATGCGATCGGAATAACAAAACAATTTTATACTTCTTTTATAACTACTCGTCCGTACAAATCCTCTAATTTTTTCAAATATAATTGCGGATCATATTTTTCCTTGGTTTTTTTTTGCAAGTCGGAAATTATATTATTCTTTTCCAAATCCGGCTGCGCGAACCATTCTTTTATTTTTCGCGCCAGAGACTCGGCGTCGTTCGGTGGCACGAGCATCGCGGGCGGCAAAATTTCCGGAATACTGCCGATGGCGCTTGCGATTACCGGCGTTCCGGACAGCAAAGCTTCGGCGACAGTAAGCGGACCGCCGGTTTCGTACCAAAGCGACGGAACAACCACGAGGCCGGCCGTGGCCACGCGCCGCCATAGTTCCGCGCCGTTCAAGTGGCCGAGCAGATGGACATTGGCGAGATTATTTATTGCGATGATATTTTTTATTTGGTCGGCAAGCGGTCCGGTTCCGATAATTTGGTAATTCAATTCCGGCGTTCGGCGCGCCGCCCCGAGCAATACCTCTATCCCCTTTTCCGGCGCGAGCCGTCCGAAAAAAACCACTGTCTGATCGGCGCGTGGCGAATTTTCCACGCCGGGCACGGCGCAGGGATAAATGATCGTCCGCAATTTATTTTCTTCCCAACCCGCCTGCAAAAATTTTTTCTTTAAGAAATCGCTCGGAGCGATATAGGCGTCAACCAGCAATTCCCATTTTTTCCATTTGCGAAAATAAGCCTCCGCGGCCGCGAGCGCGCTCCGCCAAAAATTTTCCAAACAATTTTTTGTCAAACATTTCCAATAATTTCCACTGATGGCGCTTTCGTCAATCTTACCATGATGAAACAAATTGTAATTCGGCGAAATCATTTTGTAATCATGGAGAGTCATGACCATCGGGATATTCAATTCCTTGGCGGCCGGAAGCAGAGAATAAGATAATTGATGATAGATATTGTGGAAATGAATAACATCCGGCCGGAAATCGCGCGCCAACCTCAGGAATTTTTCGCGGGCGTCAAAATTATAAATAAACTTGAAAGCGTTTCGGATTTTCTTCGCCCCCCGATCGTGGCGATAATCAATATTATCAATGAAATATTCGTTGGTAAACAAATTGCGCGGATCATTCATGCCAAAAACCGCCACCGTATGCCCGGCGCCTTCCAACAATTCTTTGGTGGCGAGTACCACGCGCTCGCAACCGCCGCGCGGATACCAGTATTTATTAACTAATAAAATTTTCATAGATCGTTAAATGACATCCTTCGGCATCGGATTTATAATGATGTTACACTTTAACGCCGAAAAACTTATTTTTCATTATCCACATCCCGACGGAAAAAGGATGGCTTTTGATGGCGGTGCGGGAGGTGCAAATCATCCAGGCCGGAACGCCGACTGTCCGAACTTTTTCTCGCGCGGCCCGAGCTTCGGCGCTTTGCCACAAATCTCCCCAATCCACGACCTCCGTGATTTTTCCCATCGGGTAGCCATGCACCACCGACGGATAGACAATTCCGTCCGAAGTCAAAAAGAAAAATTTGGAACCCGGATCATTGCTTAATTCCTGTTTTTTATTGGTGATGAATTTATACATACTGAATGCGTAAAACGCCCGCGCCCATCTTTTGAGATTCCAACTTTTCAATTCTTGACTGATAATGTATTCGTATTGCTTTTTCAATTCCGCCGCGTCCGGATGATTATCATAATGACTGCCGCCGAAATAAATGTCCGAGCCCTGGGCGAAGGAGTGCGTGAACTGCACGCCGCGTTTCCGGGCTTCGTCGTAGACTTTGCTGAAATGCGTCACATTTTCCCGGACGATCGTGAAAGCCAGCCGCAAATTGGTCATGCCCAATTTTTTCAGCCGTTCCAAAGTGTTGATGGATTTATTGTAGGCATCGGGAAAACGGCGAATGGTTTCGTGCATCTCCCCCACTCCGTCGAGCGACACCGCGACGCCGATATTCGGGTCAATCGCCAGAATTTTTTTCATTTGCGACTCAATGAATTCCGGCATAAAACCATTGGTGGAAATGACGATTCTGGCTCGGGGACAGGTGGCGCGAACTATGCGAATCACCTCCACGATGTCACGGCGCAAAAAAGTTTCTCCGCCCGAGATATTGATATCGCGCAGGCTTGGCGGCAATTTGCGGTATTCTTCCGCCGGAATTTCCGGATAGCTTTTATTCTGCCAAATATCGCACATGATGCATTTGGAATTGCAAATATAGTTGATGCCGATGACGCAGTCAATCGGGTTTTGGATTTTTTTTTGCATAGTTTTTACTTTATTTTTTTATTGTCATTCGGGAATGACATTACAACTCCTGTTCTTGTCATTCCTGCGAAGGCAGGAATCCAGCTTAATTTATTGTTCACAGTATTTCTGGATTCCCGCCTGCGCGGGAATGACAGACTGATTATTCACGGTCTAATATCGTCATTTCAAAAAGTTTCCGGAATTAAGTTTGTTCTCCCGCGCCAATAAAACCGCGCCGACCGCGAGCCAAAAATAAAACATCAAAGAACGAAATTCAAAATAAGGGCCAAAAAAACCGATAACGGCGATGCCGACCGCGAGCCCCGCCACTCCATCAGCCATCGCCTGATCCTCGCGCGCCGGTCGGATGGCCGCGACACCCGCGGCCGAACGATAAATCGCCGCGAAAATCATCACCCAAGCAAACAATCCGATCGTGCCGACTTCGCCCCAGATACTCAGCCAATTATTGTCAATCTGACCCATTACTCCTTCAATGCCGAACGGCAGATGCAATCTATCATAAACCGCGGTATTGACCAAGGCCGCCGCCGCTCCGCCACCGTAATTGCCTGGACCGACGCCGAATAATGGCGACCGCGCCACCACCAAGAGCGGGGTGTTCACAATGAAAAAAAACCGGCCGTAGCCTTCGTAACTGGCACGCCAAGCGCCAAAACTGCCGGCTTCCACGATTCTTTCGGCGAGAGTTTGATTCGGTCTTTCGGTCAAGGACCGGACATTATTATTGGCGAAAATAAAAGCGGCGAGATAAACGATTAGCGCGAGAAAAAATATTCCGACGGCCGAATAAACCCGCCGATCGCGATGGCGGACAATGCCGACCACCGCCATGCCGAGAAAAGCGGCGATCCAGCTGGCGCGCGACATCGTCAAAACCAAAGCCAGAGCGCCGACGATCATGCCGACTACCCACCATAATTTGCGATCCGGCTTTTTGAAATAATAAAGCCAAGGAAAAAGCATAATCAGTCCGAGCGTGAGAAAACCGCCGAGTTGATCATACCGCCCCATAGTCGCGAATACCCTTGAACCGGGCGTCCAAAAAGCTTCCGCGCCGCCGAGGAGAGCGATCCCGCCGATTGGCACGATTCGGGACGGAAATAAAAAATTATCCAACGCGCCA
>JBBTQT010000073.1:0-3111 GCA_038065575.1 Patescibacteria group bacterium | reverse complement strand
CGAACAAAAAAATCAGGGATGTGGCAAGCAACAGCCCGATAAGAAAATAAAATACGGCAGAGGTTGGCAGGTAAAGCGTGAAATCCATAACAATCTCTGAATTGTAGCAAAATAACGGTTTGATTTCAATAAAAAAATCGTTCTCGCGAACGAAATTTTTGCAGGCAGTCAGCGCTGTTCGCCTCGCGTTGAGATGGACAATGATGACTGCGCGTTCTCGGGAGAGAACGCGCGAGCCGAGTGCGAACCCGATTCGCCAGCTAGCGTTAGCTAGTGGCGGGTGGGTATCGCGGTGGGAAAGAACAGGTGGGACGACCTCAGAGCTGGCAGCCGAAGCCACCGCCGGAGAGGTCATGGCAGGGCCCGTAGGCCCCGCCATTGTTGAGGCAGGACTGGCAGGCCGCCACGGTCGTCGTGACCGCGGCGGCAATGGCACCGCCCGCGCCGGCCGGGCAGCTGAAGCTGTCCCCGGACACGACGGCGAACTTCCCGATGTGCGCTCCGTTGATGTCCCAACAGTGGACATCGGTGTCCGCGGCCTTCGCCACGAAACCGATGCCACTGCCGGTGGGGGCATCGCAGGTGCCGTTGTTGCAGGCCTGGCCGGCGGCGCAGGTGCCACAGGTCGACCCGCAGCCGTCGGAGCCGCAGACCTTTCCGGTGCACTGCGGGACGCAGGGAGCGACGCAAGCGCCGGCGGCGTTGCAGGCGGTGCCGGCGGCGCAGGTTCCGCAGACTCCGCCGCAACCGTTGTCGCCGCAGACCTTGCCGGTGCACTGCGGAACGCAGGGCGCCGCGCAGGCCTGGCCGCTCGCGGCGCAACCGTTCACGCAGTCCTGTGTGCCACCGCCGATGCCTGTGCACTTGCCCTGGACGCAGCCATAGGCAGGTGTGGTCAGAACCCCACCGGAACAGGTGAGGGTCTCCAACGAGTCGCAGTCCGCGTCCGCGGAACAGACGACTCCGCCTGAACAGAACTGGCTCGAAGCGCAGTCCGGGTCGAAGCAGTCCGTCCACCCGTCGCCGTCGTTGTCGACGGTGTCGACGCAGGCTCCCTCCGTCGGACCGACGCCGGTACACCCTGTGTCGTCGGCGCAGGTGATCTTTTCGATCACTGCGCCGCAGAGCTCGGTCAGTTCCCAAGTGCCCAGTGAGGCACCCATGGCGACCAAGCAGGTGTAGTGCCCGAGCATGCCCCCGGGCTGGCGACACTGTCCCTTCCCCTTATCGGTGCACGTGTCGTTGGTGCTGTAGCACCCCCCGGACACGCACATCATCCCAGCGCCACAGGACGTGCCGTTCGAGGCAGCCTGGTTGTCGCAGAGACCGGTGGCCGGGACGCAGGTGTCGGCGGTGCAGGGGTTGGAGTCGTTGCAGGACTTCGCCGTCCCGCCACAGACGCCGGCCGTGCACTTGTCGCCGAGAGTGCAGGCGTTGCCGTCGTTGCAGTCCGTAATGTTGGCGACGGCTGCGTGCGCGCAGCCGGTCGCCGGGACGCAGGTGTCGATCGTGCAGGCGTTGGCGTCCGAGCAGTCGGGGCTGATCCCCGACACGCAGACGCCGCCGATGCAGGTGTCGCCGTTGGTGCAGGCGTTGCCGTCGTTGCACGCCAGCGTGTTGTTGGCGTGGGCGCACTCGCCCGTCGCCGCGTTGCACGAGTCGGTGGTGCAGGAGTTGTCGTCGTTGCAGTCGGCGGCCGACTTGCACGACAGACACTGCGCCCAGGTGGGGTATGAACCCACCAGTTCGCAGTACTCACCCCCCGCGCAGGGGAAGGCGACGGCCCGCATGTGGCAGACCCCGTCCTCGGAGAGGATGGGAACGCAGACATCGCGACCCAGGTACGGGTCGCCGTTCTGCGTACAGTCTCCCTGCCCGCAACACCAGTGGACCCCGGCGGGTCCACAGTTTCCCCCGCAAGGCATGGACAGGTCGAATGACCCGTCCAACTCGAGAGCCCCCGCCATCGTGGCGTAGTAGCCCTCGTTGTCCTGCTGGGGCATGGGCGTGCAGCCCATGTCCGAGGTCGCCATCCACTCCTCGATCGGCCCGCAGGTCACGCCGTCCACGATCAGGACGCCGTCCAGCTGGACGACATTCTCATCGCCGGTGCTGTCGAGCCGCGGCGCGTCGTGCGCCAGCGTCTCGTACAGCTCGCTGTTGGGGATCGCGGCGTTCGAGGCCACGACCATCTCCTCCAGCTCGTCGTTGTTCGAACATCCGGTCATCATGACCGGCGCAATGGCCAACATCGCGCAGAGCGCGAGCCAGCCAACGATGGAGACGCGAATGCGTTCCATGTTTTCTTCTCCTCTTTTACCATCCCCACAGGAAGCTCACCCCGGACACCCGAGGTAAAGCGTAATACTCTACCCCCGATCCGGGACGACTCCCCGATGGGGTCTTTCCTATGTGTGGCGCGCTCGTTGTAATTAATAATTACTAATTACAAAAAGGGCGCCACACACAGGCACTTATGGATTGAATTGTAATGAACTTCTGCCTTTTCACTGTTCACCAGCTTTTTTTAATTATTAATTAGTAATTATTAATTAATAATTAATTGAGTGATGAACACTGATTGGGGAGCCTCATCACGGATGTGAGAGGCTCGGTAGGAAGGAACGAACGAGTCGTCGCGAGCCGCCGGAGCGACTCAGCGGGAAGACTCGGCCTCGACCACCACGCCGTCGCGGACGCGCAGGGTGGGAGGACTTCAGGGGAGGTCAGTGCAACCGTCAGGGATGGCGCACTGTGCGGACTTGTCTACGACAGGTCCGCAGACCTCGATCACCGTCTGCTGCCCGCCGGAGCAGACGGTGTGGACAGAAAACACCGTCCCCGCGATGGAGAAGTCGGCGCACTGCACCAACCCCTCATCGTCGCACTCCTTCACCACCTCGCACTGGCAGGTGGCGGAGTTGAGGGCGTTGCCCTCGCCGCAGGACGGGACAGTGTCGGGGAGACACTGCCCCGTCTCCTTGTTGCAGAGGTCGTCCGTGCACGGGTCGCCGTCGTCGCACCCGTCGGGACACTTGTCGAGGAGCTTGCACTCCCCAGTCGCCGCGTCGCAAAGCGACCCGGCCGGCCACGCCAACAGCGGATGAGTGC
>JBBTQT010000072.1:0-12686 GCA_038065575.1 Patescibacteria group bacterium | reverse complement strand
GTACGCCTTCGGTGATGATGAGGATGGCCGCGGAATTATTGACATCCTCGGCGATAACGCGCGACATAATGTCTTCGCTGAAATTTTGACGCAAAATGGTGGACAAGGTCTGGAAATTAGATCGGCTGTGCTCCAGATAAAGTCTTTTCAAAATGTCGCCGAGCATATCCGAAAAACGAAAAGAGACCGCGCCGAATTTTTCTTTGAGATAATCCGTGGCGGTGGTTTTTCCGGAAGCGTTTTCGCCGATTATTCCGATGATGATTTTGTTTGGCATAAATTAAATTTTTTCGCTCGCCCAATCCGACACATATTGCCGGCATTTGATTCCGGCGGCGTCAAACAGACGGCGCGAAACGATGAAGGCGTCAACCGTGTTATACTTGTCGCTTTCATAAATCACTTCCAACACGCCGTTTTGAATGATGGTCTTGGCGCATTCATTGCAAGGGAACAGAGTGCAGTAGATTTTACAGCCTTTGGTGGATTTGTTGGCGTTGTAAATGGCGTTTTCTTCGGCATGGCAAACATAGGCGTATTTGGTATCCAAAAAACCACCTTCTCTTTCCCAGGTAAGCTGGTCGCTGTCAATCCCGCGCGGAAAGCCGTTGTAGCCGAGCCCAACCACCACATTTTCCGCGTCCGCCACCACTGATCCGGCTTGGGTAGACGGGTCTTTGGAGCGGTCGGAAATGACATGCGCCATCCGCATAAAACATTCGTCCCAGGAGATGCTGTCTTGTCTTGGCGTGATCATAGTTTTTGGGGTTAATTTGCAGTTATTGTAGCCGATTCGGTCGGATTTGCCAAGGATTTGATTATAACAAAAGCCGATAACCGAGGCAACCGATGTCCTGTCGGCCGGATTTTTTGACACAATTTCGCGCTTGTGCGATAATTACCGCCGATGTCATAAATCATGTCAATTTTATATGGCCGAAGAAACCACAATCAACGAGCTGATGGAGTTTTTGCAGGAAAATATGGTGACGAAAGTTGAATTACGCTCTGAAATGAACGCCATGAAAGTTGAATTGAGAGCGGAAATGGAAGACCTGGGCAATGGATTACGAGCGGAAATGGAAAACATGAGAAATGGATTACGAGCGGAAATGGAAGACATGGGCAATGGATTACGAGCGGAAATGCGTGCCGGTTTTCATGAAATTAAAGCAGAATTGGAAGACATCAAAAAAAGACTGGAAAGCCTCGAGAAAAAAGTTCAAGACGATGACAACGCTCTTACATTTGAATTGGAAAAATTGAAGAAAAGAGTTTTTGTTTTGGAAGAATCGTTCAAAGTTAAAAATACCGGAATCGTCTAAACAAAATTGCTCGGTCTGTAATCGAAAAACCGCCTTACGGCGGTTTTTCTGTAGTTTTTTATTGAGGGATTTCCAGTTTGATGCTCGGACCCATGGAGGAAGTGAGGTACAGGGCTTTGATATAAGTTCCTTTGGAGGAGTTCGGCTTGATGCGGCGGATGGTGTCGGTCAGAGCGGTGATATTTTCTTTGAGTTGATCCGCGCTGAAGCTGGCTTTGCCGACGATTTGGTGGATGTTGCCGGTATCGTCATTTTTGAAAGCGGCTTTGCCTCTTTTCAATTCACCAATCATTTTTTTCAGGTCAGTGCCGACCGTGTCGGTCTTGGGACTCGGCATCAAACCTTTCGGTCCGAGCACCTTGGCGATTGAGGCCAATTTCGGCATCATGTCCGGCGTGGTGACGGCGATGTCAAAATCATATTTTCCGGTGTCTTTGATTTTTTTGATGCCTTCTTCATCAAGAAGGGAATCGGCGCCGGCTTCTTTGGCCGCGCCTTCGGTGTTGGCGTTGACGAATGCCGCCACCTTGCGGGATTTGCCGGTGCCGTGAGGCAAGACGACCGTGGAACGGATTTGCTGGTCGCTTTTTTTGACATCAATTCCCAGATTGGCGTGCAATTCCACCGAAGAGTCAAATTTGGTGGTGCTGGTTTGTTTGACGAGAGCAACGGCTTCGTCCAAGGTGTAGGTCTTGTTTTTGTCTACGATGGTTTGGAGCGCGGTCATTCTTTTGGAATGGGGCGCTTTTTTGTTTGCCATATTTTTCCGAATTTTAGTGGTAATAGCCCTCGAATGGCGAGGTCCCACCGGTTAATAATCGCGGTATTTATACTATATTCGCGTTATTTTGTCAAGCGCGCGATCAGGTTTGTTTCTTTACCAATTCGGCATTCAAAAAGTCTCGGATAAAGTCCTTAATTTCGGGTCGGTCGGCAAAAGGATTTTTGCTTCTCTCGTCAATTCCGCAATAGGCGAATCCGAGAAGATAAGCGGCAATCGTTTCGCACATTTCTTCGCTGATGGCAGTATTGACATTATAGCCGGGTTGGTCGCTTTCAAATTTATTGTTTTCTCCGCGGTAGGTTGAAGCATAGCGGGAAATCGGGGAGTGATTTTCCGCCATTTCGGCGAATTGCAAAATCGCGTCAAAACCGCTAACTATTCTGCCGTCCGGAAATCTTAGATTATATTCTTCTACAAAGATAGCCGGCTGGACAATACTGTGTCCGACTTCATGAACAAATCCTTCGGAAATGATAATTCTTCTTACTTTTTCAGGAATATCTTCCGGGATTTGGCACAAGAAAATATCGGCGGCCGGGGTTCCTGATTCCGTCCACGGCGTGTAATCAATATGTGAGGGGACAATGGCGGTGGGGGAGAGCGCTCTCTTCGCGTCGTTAGTCGTGATTGGTTTGTCGCCGGTTGAATCGCGATCAAAATAGGTGGCACTCCGGCCGACAATTTTCCTAAGGATTGAACGTCGACGCGCGTTTTCCGGAAATAAGAAAAAAAGGCCGCCCAATTCCGCCTCCGTCAATTCAATCAAATCTCCATTTTCAATCGGGTTCTCTAAATTGGCGTGATCTCGTGGCAATTCAATGTCGGAATTACGGTACCATTCAATGGTCGCCCCCATATCCAGACCGGAAGTTTCGTATTTTTCGGTGGGTTCGCCGGTAGTCATAGACTTATGAAATTAATGTACTCAGTCAATTTAGCGGTTTTCTTATTTTGACCGGCCTAAATAACTTTTCAATGTTTCGGCCGACTTCAATAATTTATTTTTTTCTTCCTTGTTTAATTCCAACGGCCAGACATATTCAACGCCACCGCGGCCGATTACCGTGGGCGCGCCGAGGCAGATGTCGCTCACGCCATTCCAATTGGATAAACGGGAGGAAATCGGCAGGATTTTGTGTTGGTTCAACAGGATCGCTTCAAGGATGTTGCTTACCACGAGGCCAATGCCATAGCAGGTGGCGCCTTTGCGGTTGATTATTTCGTAGGCTTCTTTTTTCACCTTATCTTCCATTTTTTTCAGATCCGGATTGCTCACGGATTTAATATTAGCAATCGGCGTGCCACCGACCGTGACCGAGCTCCAAGCCACGAATTCGCTGTCGCCGTGTTCGCCGAGCACATAGCCGTCAATATTTTGCGGACTGACGCGCAGGTGGTGCCCCAGCTCGGTTTTGAGGCGAGCGGTGTCAAGAGTCGTGCCACTGCCAAATACCTGATTTTTTGGTAAACCGCTGATTTCTTGCGCTAAGTAAGTAAGAATGTCCACCGGATTGGCCACCACGAGGACTATTGTTTCCTTTTTTAATTTTCCGATGGCTTTGAAAATAGATTGGAGAATTTTGGCGTTTTTATTGATGAGGTCAAGGCGAGTTTCGCCGATTTTTTGGGGTAATCCGGCGGTAATTACCACCACATCGGCATCGGCGGCATCCTTGAAACCCGCGCCTTTGACGCAGCCGGTTTCCACAAAACAAAGACCGTCGGCGATGTCCATCACTTCGCCCTCTTCTTTGGCTTCGTTCACATCTATCAAAATAATTTCCGCGGCCAGATTGCGTAGAGTGGCGGCATAGGCGACGGTGGAGCCAACAGCACCGGCGCCGATGATGGCGATTTTTGATGGGGACATATTGGGGAATTATGAATTAAAAATTATTTATCCGTCCGTAGCCTTAGCGAAGGCGGACGAATTACTAATTTTGAAAACGATAATGCGTAACGTCATTGCGAGGAGCGAAGCGACGTGGCAATCCCTTAGTTTATATCATAGAACAAAGGGATTGCCACGTCGCTCACTGCGTTCGCTCCTCGCAATGACGGAAACAATGGGATTCCTCGCTACGCTCAGAATGACGAAAACAGGGCAATAACACTATTTCAAGTATAACAAAACTCGCCTTGATTGGCGAGTTCCGTGTCTGCTCAAATAATTTACTCAATGGTCACGCCCATTTGTCGGGCGGTGCCGGCGATGGTTTTCATGGCGGCGTCAATATCAAGGGCGTTCAAATCCACCATCTTTTTTTCTGCGATCGCCCTCAATTGATCCTTGGTGATTTTACCGGCCTTGTCTTTGAGGGGGTTGGCCGCGCCTTTCTGGATTTTGGCCGCTTGCTTGATCAATTCACTGGCCGGCGCCACCTTCATGATGAAAGTGAAACTTCGGTCTTCGTAAACATTGATCACGACCGGCACGATCTCGCCTTTTTTGTCCTGAGTTTTCTCGTTGAATTCCTTGCAGAACCCTTGGATATTCAAACCGTGCTGGCCAAGAGCCGGTCCGATGGGTGGCGCCGGATTGGCGGCTCCGCCCACGATTTGCAATTTAATTTGGGTTACTAATTTTTTTGCCATACTATTTTATCATTATAAATATTCCTAGTATTCACCATTGAGAAGCGTCCCCGCGGGAACCAACGGTAATTACTTGATTGTTAAATTTTTTTCACTTGTAAGGCGTCCAATTCCACCGGAGTTTCGCGTCCGAACATGTTGACCAGCACTTTGATCTTGCCGCGATTCTCGTCAACATTACTCACCTTTCCTTCAAAGTTTTTGAATGGTCCGTCAATTATTTTCACCGGATCGTTCATTTCCACATCAATCCGATGGGTCGGCGCGTCAATATTGATTCTTTTCATGAGCGCGGTCATTTCTTTTTCATCAATCGGCGTCGGCACCGTTCCCGAGCCGACAAATCCGGTGACATTCGGGGTGTTTCTGACCACATACCATGAATCATCGGTGACGGTCATTTCCACGAGCACATACCCGGGAAAAATTTTCTCTTCAACCACATTGCGCTTGCCGTTTTTTATTTTTATTTTTTTTTCTTTCGGCACCATCACTTGGGCGATTTTGTCCTGCATGGCGAAGGACTCCACTCTTTGCTCCAGATTCTGTTTCACATTTTCTTCGTAGCCGCTGTAGGTGTGAATAACATACCAGCGGTTGCCTAAATTCGGATTTTGTTTGCTCATAATTGGCTCCTTAAAATGAAGTTTTTGAAATTATTTGATGATGGTATTCAGGCCGAAACCCAGGATTTTGTCCAGGACGGAGAAAAATACGGCAATGCCGACGCTCATGGCGATGACAATCACCGTGTAGTTGATGGTTTGTTTTTTGGTCGGCCAGATTACTTTTTTCATTTCAATCGTGGCCTCTTTGATATAATTGATGAGTTTGGCAACAAGCGACATATAATACTGGATATTAGCGGGTAATTAAAAACGGCCTTTGGCCGATTTACGAGAGTATTATATAACAACCAGCCGAATTTGTCAAGATTCGGCGGGGTGGATAACTGAATACGGGGGGGTAGCGGAGAGGGGAATATGGCTAAATATCCAGATTTTTAACATTCTTGGCCTGGGTTTGGATGAAATGCTTGCGCGGCGCGACTTCACTGCCCATCAGGATATCAAACAGTTCACTGGCTTTTTCCGCGTCTTCCACGGTCACCAATCGGATCGTGCGGTTTTCCGGATTCATGGTGGTTTCCCACAACTGTTCCGGGTTCATTTCTCCCAAACCTTTGTAGCGTTGGAGAGAAAAGGGTGGCGCTTTCGGTCGCTCGCTCGCTTCTTTGACTTCCGTTTCCACTCGCGCGCCTTCGCCCGCCTCGTCTTCCTCGGTAATTTCAATTTCCTCATTTTTGATACCGTGTTTTTGGAAGTAGTCGCTCAACGCTTTTTCGTTGTAAATCCAATTCACTTCCTTGCCTTTTTTGATGCTGTATAGTGGCGGTTGGGCGATGTAGATGTGATTTTTATAAATCAAATCCGGGAAATAGCGGAAGAAGAGCGTGAGGAGGAGAGTGCGAATATGCGAGCCGTCCACATCGGCATCGGTCATGATGATGATACGATGGTAGCGCAATTTGGAGATATCAAACATCTCGCCGATGTTCGTGCCCATCGCGATTATCAATGATTTCAGTTCGTTGTTGGTGAGAATTTTATCAATGCGGGCGCGTTCCACATTCAAAACCTTGCCGCGCAAAGGCAGAATCGCCTGATTGTGGCGATCGCGGCCTTGCTTAGCTGAGCCGCCGGCACTGTCGCCCTCCACTATGAATAATTCCGATTCCTCGGCATTGCGGCTGGAACAGTCGGCTAATTTTCCCGGCAGGGTGAAGCCTTCGAGAGCGCTTTTGCGCAGGACGGTGTCGCGTGCCATCTTGGCGGCGGCGCGCGCCTTGGCGGCGATAATGCACTTGCCGATAATCGCTTCCGCATCCTTGGGGTGCTCTTCCAGATAAATGGCGAAATGTTCGGAGAAGATATTTTCCACGGCCGGTTTGACTTCCGGATTGCCCAGTTTGGCTTTGGTTTGGCCTTCAAATTGAGGATTGGGAATTTTGACGGAAATAATGGCAGTCAGGCCTTCGCGCACATCGTCGCCGGTAAGGTTGGCGTCTTTTTCTTTGAGAATGGTTTTGTTGCGGGCGTAATTATTGAGAGTGCGGGTGAGAGCGGCGCGAAAACCGGCCACATGCATGCCACCGTCGGGATTCGCGATGTTGTTGGCGAACGCGAAAAGTGACTCGTTGTAATCATCGGTGTATTGGAGAGCGATTTCCACGATAATGTCATCAACTTTTTTGTCAACATAAAAAACATTCTCGTGTTTGATTTCCTTGTTCTTGTTGATGTGCTTGGTGTAGCTCGCAATCCCGCCTTCAAAATAAAATTGATAAGTGATCGGGAATCCGAGCGCGGTCGCGTCTTTGGTTTTTTCTTCGTCCGTTCGTCGGTCTTTGATAATAATATGAATGCCTTTGGTAAGGTAGGCTTGCTGGCGGATGTGATCAATGATATACGCCCATTCAAAATCAATGGTTTCAAAAATGGATTTGTCCGGGTGGAACATGATCGTCGTTCCGGTCGTTTTGCTGTTGCCGGTCGGTTTTACTTTTCCCGTTGGTTTGCCACATTTATATTCTTGTTCCCAAATTTTTCCGTCGCGATGTACAATCGCCTTCATATCGGTTGATAGAGCGTTCACAACTGATCCACCTACACCATGCAAACCCCCGGATACTTTATAGCTGCCACCTTCTTCTCCAAATTTTCCGCCGGCGTGCAAAGTGCAAAGTACTAATTCAAGAGCGCTGACTTTTTTAATTGGGTGCATGTCAACGGGAATACCGCGACCATTGTCTATAACAGAAACCCAGTGATCCGGTAAAAGTTCAATGGTGATTTGCGTACAATGCCCAGCCATCGCTTCGTCAACGGAGTTGTCCACCACTTCCCAAATCAAATGATGGAGGCCGGTGGCGCCGGTGGAGCCGATATACATGCCAGGGCGTTTGCGCACCGCTTCCAGTCCTTCCAAAACCGTGATGTTTTTGGCGCTATAACCGGAAGAAGAGGCGACGGAAGATTCGACGGCTCGGCTCGGTTTGGCTTCAATTTTGGGCTTGCTGATTTCTTTCACAATCTCCGGTTTTTTATTTTCCGTTTTGACTATTTTTGGCAATGCCGGCTTTGCGGCCGGTTCAATTCTTCCTTTGCTGACAAGTTTTTTTGGCATAAAATTTTGAATGAATACGGGATAAGTTTAGCATATTGTCGCCGGACGCACAAGAGTCGTATTCAGTTGATTTACGGCACTGTCGCCGAATGTCGTTTTTCTGTCATTCCCACGAAGGTGGGAATCCAGCGATAGGACAAGCTAGCCAAATTTACTGGATCCCCGCCTTCGCGGGGATGACATTTGGCCATTTGGCGACAGTGCCTTTACATAGCAATGGAAAAACTGAAAAAATTTTGTGTCTGAAGCGGTTTTTTGTTATACTGATTATAATCAAATAATCTCCAACGTTTTGTTTTCCGTTTTTTATTTTGAGTTGATAATTATGCTCGGCGCGAAAAAACCGTCCAACAAGCTGGACAAGTACATTGATCCGACCGGAGAATTTCCAAATTCCGAGCTGAAGGCCGGGGTTTGGTATGTCCGGAATAAAAAAAGAATTCATGACATCGGACTCGCGTTTTTCATCATTTTTGACGCGGTTTTGGCTTTGGTGAATATCTATATTTGGGCCGAATATTTGGTAGTGGGGTACGCGGCGGACGAGAGAAACCGGGCTTTGCTCACAAAAAATCTCGTTTCTTCCGCGCTGATTCATAATTTATACGCCGCCGAGCCTTTGGCCATCGGACAAGTAACCGTAGTGGCGAGCGCGCCGGGCAAGTATGATTTTTTCGCGGAAGCGAGAAACGGCAATTCGGATTACAAAGTGGAATTGGAGTATCAATTTTTGTATAACGGCGGGATCACCGATCGACGCAAGGCGTTAATCATGCCTGGTAGCCGAATGGCTTTGACCGTTCTCGGAGTTCCGCTGACTTACTTTCCGCAGGGGACTGAATTGCGAATCTTGCGAACCGATTGGTCAAAAGTCGATCCGCACCAAATTCCCGATCCGGTTGCTTTTTTGAGCGAACGGATCAATTTCAAGATTGATAATTTCAATTTTTCGCCCGCTTTTGATTCTTCCGGAGCTTTGACCAACACCATTGTATTTGATATTACCAATGCTTCCATTTATAGCTACTGGCAGGCGGATTTCTTCGTGGTTTACAAAAACGGTTCAGCGGTGGTGGGAATGAAAAAAATCACCCTTGATAAATTTCGAGCGGGGGATAAACGCAATGTGGAATTGAAATCTTTGACCGAGAACATTTTGGTGACGGAAGCGGATGTCATTCCGGCGATTGATTTGTTTGACCGCGAGGTGTATATTCCGGTAGGCGTCAAGTAGCCGAATAATGCATCAATATGCGCGGATTTATTTCCTCAAGCGCGAGCTGGCGGCGGATGGATTGGGTTTTGGTTTTGTCGGCTCTCGCCCTCTCGTTCGTCGGTCTTACCGCCATTTACAGTGTGGATTTGTCTCGAGGCGACTCGCTGGATTTTTTTTCCACCCAGAGTTTGTCGCTCGCCATCGCGCTCGCGGTTTTTTTGGTCGCCTCCAATATCCACATTTCCTTTTATGAAATGTCGGCGCGGCTTATCTATATTACCGCCTTTGGAATGCTTGCGGCGGTGCTTTTTTTCGGAACGAATATCCGCGGCACCACCGGCTGGTTCCATTTTTTCGGTTTTTCTTTTCAGCCGGCCGAATTCGCCAAGTTGGCGCTGATTATTTTTTTGGCCTGGCGGATTGAGAGACAGGGGAGGAGGTTTGAAAAATGGCAATTCGTGGCGGCCACCGGCGCGCTGGCTTTTTTTCTCGCCGGCCTGATTTTGCTTCAGCCGGATTTGGGGTCGGGAGCGGTTCTCGCCGGCATTTGGTTCGGCTTGTTGTTTCTGACCGGCACAAAAAAAAGATATATTTTCGGTTTGGTTGGCGTCGCGATCGGGCTCGCGATTTTCAGCTGGTTCTTTCTATTCAAACCTTATCAAAAGGATCGTTTACTTACCTTCCTCAATCCCGGCCTTGATCCGCTGAAGTCCGGCTACAATGTCAATCAATCCATCATCGCCATCGGTTCCGGAAATTTTTTCGGACGCGGTTTGGGTTTCGGCTCGCAAAGCCAGCTTCATTTCTTGCCCGAGGCGCAGACCGACTTTATCGTTTCGGTTATCGGCGAGGAATTGGGTTTCGTCGGTTTGTCCTTATTGATTTTGCTTTATTGCGCCCTGCTTTGGCGGCTGGTTGTAGTCGCGGCCAAATGCCGGACGGATTTTTCCGCCTACGCGGTATTGGGGAGCGTGCTTTTGTTTACCATCCAATTCGCGGTAAATGTCGGCGCCGCGGCGGGAATTTTGCCGGTTACCGGTGTCACTTTGCCTTTTGTGAGTTATGGCGGGTCGTCGCTCATTATCAATTTTTTTCTTTTGGGGCTCGCGGAAAGCGCTTTGGTCGCGAGCGTCGCCGGTTCGGGGACTTGACTTACTCGTCGGATTTTGTTATAGTATTTTCGTCTTAAAATATGGCTAAATTACCGGAAGATTCGCAAAAAAAAGACCGAGCGGACGGAATAACGGATGTCGTTAGCCGTTGTCTCGTCTGCGTCAAGAAATTCGGCAATCAAAAATTCAGAATCATTGAAAAGCGTGAATCCGAACGATTGTTGCACATTGTTTGTCCCCATTGCCGGCATGCGATGCTCGTAAGCGTCGGAATATCGGGCGGAGGGGTGCTGGTCATCGGTTCGGTCACTGATTTGTCTTTGAATGATGTCCGATTTTTGCTCGCCAGAGGCCGAATCACGGAAGACGAATTGCTGGCCGGGTCGGCTTTAATCAATAATAATTCTCGAGAATTAATCAAATTTTTAATCAACAGCTGATATGGCTTTTACACTGAATGTGCAATCCAAACCGCGAATTTCCAACGAGGACTTGCGGAAGCAGGGAATCGTCCCCGGAATCATTTACGGCGGCGATCGGAAAGAACCGACGGCGGTGGCGGTGAAACAGAGCGAATTTCAAAAATTGTACGACGAAGCCGGCGAATCCAGCTTGGTGGATTTTTCCATTGATTCCGGCGCTCCGGTGAAGGTTTTGATTCAAGATGTGCAGGTGGAGCCGGTCAAAGGCAAAATTACGCATGTGGATTTTCGCCAGATCAACATGAACAAAGAAATGACGGTGGATGTTGAACTGAAATTTTCGGGCGATCCGGCCGCGGTCAGAGAATTGGGCGGAACTCTCGTCAAACCGCACAGCTATGTGACGATCAAATGTCTGCCGAAAGATTTAATGAGTGAAATTGAAATTGATTTGAGTTCTTTAAAGACTTTCAGCGACGCGATCCGCGTTCAGGATATCTTGACTCCGGATGGCGTGGTCGTGGTGGATGAGCCGGAAATGGTGATCGCCAAAGTGGTCGCCCCTCTCACCGAAGACGAATTGAAAGCGATGGAGGAGACGGTCGCTCCGAAGATTGAAGATATTGAAGTGGAAAAGAAAGGCAAGAAAGAAGAAGAAGGCGAAGACGATGATAAGAAAGAACCAGCCGGTAAGAAAGACGAAAAAAAGTAATCAAGCATTGAAAGCGGACTGGAAAAAAGGTCCGCTTTTTGTTATAGTGATTTGGATTACGGTTTTTCTATTTTCCATAATCCGTCTATGAAAAATTTTCTGAAAACAGCGGTAATTGATTTGATGCCGATAAAAACGATTTACGCCATCGCCGGTATTTTTTTTACGGTCGGGGTCGCGCTTTTTGTCTGGCTCGGTTTTCGATTTTATGAATTGCAAGGCATTAAAGCCGCCGTGATTCAGTCCGCTCTGCCGGTCGCCCTGTCGGTCGGCCAGCCGAAATGCGATTTTGTCCGGTGGTATGACGGCGTTTGCGTTCCGAACGAAACCGACCGGTTCACTCCGCTCGTAGCGGTGATGATTGAAAATCATCCGGAAGCACGGCCGCTTTCGGGATTATCCAAAGCGGTAATAGTTTATGAAGCACCGGTGGAGGCGATGTTCACCAGATTTTTGGCGATTTTTCCGTATGATCAAGAAGTTTTCAAAGTCGGTCCGGTGCGGAGCGCCCGGCCGTATTATTTGGACTGGCTCGCGGAATACGGCAATCCGATGTACTTGCATGTGGGCGGCTCGCCCGAGGCGTTGAATTTGATTAAAAAAAGAATGATGTTTGATTTGGATCAATATTTCCATGGGAAAAATTTTTGGCGGAGCGCCGATCGATCCGCTCCCCATAATGTCTACACATCCGATGATTTATGGAAAAATGCTTGGAATGATCTGGCAGGCAAGTTGTCAACGCGGGATTTGGAATCCTGGAATTTCGCGGAACGAGAATCATGCGTCAAGGATTGCGTTCGGGAAATCAGCATCAGTTTTTTGCCACCGAGCTACGCCGTCTTTTGGAGATATGACAGCAAAACCGGCCGGTACGCGCGTTTCCAGGCGGGCGCGCCACATCAGGATCAAGACGGCGCAACGATTGAGGCGGACACAATTATTGTTCAAAGGGTTGTTCACGAAGTTTTGGACGAAGTCGGTCGGTTGAAAATAGACACGGTCGGCGGCGGCGAAGCGTTGGTTTTTCGCGACGGGTACGCGGTCAAGGGCGTTTGGAAAAAAAACGATTTCGATGGGAGAACCCGTTGGATTGGTGAAAACGGCTTGCCGATCAGATTGAAACCGGGCAAAATTTGGATTGAAGTCGTGCCGGAAGGGAAATTGGTAATTACGAATTAACAATTACTCGGCTTCGCTTCGCTACGCCGAGCAGGCGAATTACGAATTTTCATGTCATTGCGACCCGCCTACGCTACGCTTCGGACGGGCAATGGGAGTGAAGCGACTGTGTCCGCCGTAGCCTGAAAGGCGAAGGAGGACGTGGCAATCCC
>JBBTQT010000071.1:0-15639 GCA_038065575.1 Patescibacteria group bacterium | reverse complement strand
CGCCTACGCTACGCTTCGGACGGGCAATGGGAGCGAAGCGACGTGGCAATCCCTTTGTTCTATGATATAAACTAAGGGATTGCCACGTCGTTCGCTTCACTCACTCCTCGCAATGACGTTAAAATTCGTAATTGCTGCGTCATCGTTTCAAAACAGCCAAATACGCCTCGGTCGGAATTTCCACTTTGCCTTTTCCCATCGCCAGCATTTTCTTTTTGCCTTTTTTCTGTCGATCCAACAGCTTGTTTTTGCGCGTTACGTCTCCTCCGTACAGTTTGGCGGTTACATCTTTGCGCATGGCGCTGATTCTTTCGCCGGCGATTATTTTGCCGCCGATGGCCGCCTGAATTTTCACCACGAACTGCTGGCGGGGCAATGTTTCCCGAAGAGAATCCACGATTTTTTTGCCAACATGATAGGCCTCCTCGCGCCAGACCAAAGTGGCGAAGGCTTCCACCACTTCGTCGGCCACGATAATGTCCAATTTGACGACATCCGTGCGGCGGTAATCCTTGAAATCGTAATTAAGCGATCCGTAGCCGCTCGTCACCGTTTTCAGTTTATCATAAAAATCCGTGATCAGCGAGGCCAGCGGAATTTCGTAATGAAGAAGAGCGCGATGGCCGGCGCCGGAGCTTAGATATTCGGTGTTGACATAAATCCCTTTTCTCTCCGACACCAGCCCCATGATGTTTCCAATGAAATCCGCGGGTGTAATGATATCCACGATCATCCAAGGTTCTTCAATATGCTCAATCGCCGTTATTTCCGGCAGGTCTTGCGGGCTTTTCACCGTGATCATATCGCCTTTGGTGCGATAGATATGATAGGCGACGCTCGGCACCGTGGCGACAATCTGCAAGCCGAATTCCCGTTTGAGCCGTTCCTGAAAAATATCCAGGTGCAACATGCCGAGGAATCCGGAGCGGAATCCGAACCCGAGCGCCTGTGAATGTTCCGGTTCGTAAATGACCGAGGAATCGCTTAATTTCAGACGATCCATGGCTTCGCGAAGTGAATTGTAATCGTCGCCTTCAGCCGGGAAAATTCCGGCGAACACCATTGGCTTGACTTCTTTGTATCCGGGAAGCGGAGTCGTAGCCGGGTTTTTTGCCAAAGTAATGGTGTCGCCGACCCGGACTTCGCGCAATTCTTTCAGTCCGGTTACCACATAACCGATCTGGCCATTATCTATAAAACCGTCGGAAACCAATTGCGGCGCGAAGTGTCCGGCGTCCAAAATTTCCGCCTGTACGCCGCTGCCCATAAAAACAATCTTGTCGCCTTTTTTCAATTGTCCGTTTTTCAACCGAACCGCGGCCACCACCCCGCGGTAATCATCGTAGGATGAATCAAATATCAGAGCTTGCGCTCCCGATCCCTCGTCGTTCGAAGGCGGCGGCACTTGTTCAATCACCGCTTGCAAAAGCTCCGGCACGCCGGCGCCGGTTTTTCCCGAACACAGAATAATGTCCGCCCGCGCGCAACCGAGCAAATTGATAATTTCCTCGGTGGTTTTTTCCACATCGGCATTTGGCAAATCAATTTTATTCAAGGCGGGAATTATTTTCAAATTTTGATCCATCGCCAGATACAAATTGGCGATGGTTTGTGCTTGCACGCCCTGGCTCGCGTCCACGAGGAGAATCGCGCCTTCCACCGCGGCGAGCGATCGCGATACTTCATAGGTGAAATCCACATGTCCGGGAGTATCAATCAAATTCAAAATAAATCCTTGGTATTTCATTCGCACCGGTTGAAGTTTGATGGTGATGCCTCTTTCCTGCTCCAATTCCATCTGATCGAGCATTTGGTCGCGCATTTTTCGCTTGTCCACCGTATTCGTGATATCCAAAAATCGATCGGCGAGCGTGGACTTCCCATGGTCAATGTGAGCGATGATGCAAAAATTTCGGGTTTTATCCATATTTTTTCAGACATTATCCAGACTTTCCTTGACACTGAACAATTTCAGGGAGCGGCGTTTGAAGCTTTGGACAAATACAATCATTTCTTCCACTTTTAGAAGATAGCACATTAATCCATAGATGAGAAGTCCAATCGCTCCGGAAACCGCGCCCTGGGTCAATATTCCCCAAAATTTAGTCATATCCACAAGGCCGGCAAGCGGATTTTTCAGATATTGGGTGGCCAAGGCCATCACCATCGTGGCCAGGGATATTTTGGCTAAACTTATCAAGATTTTTTTCTCTCGCAGATCTCCGAGTTTTCGTTTCAGGAATAGCCAAAGCAGAACGATTTCCATGATCATCGCCAAAGAATAAGCCAATGCCAGTCCCAGAACACCCATGGAATTTTTCAAGTCCATGGCGAGGACTACATTGACAATAACCGCGAGCAGGCTGAAAATAAAAGGTGTCCAAGTGTCATTGATAGAGTAATAAGCTCGAGCGATCAAGAGGATTAAGCATTGGGCGAAGAGCGAGATGGTAAAGATAGCGAGCGTGTCGGCCGTCAGGGCGGTCGCCGTCCAATCAAATTTGCCGGTTCCGAGAGCCACCCGAACAATCTGCGCCCGCAAAAATAAAAACAGGACGCTAACCGGCAAGATTAAAAAAAGAATTTGGCGCGCGGCCAAAGCGAAGCTGTCAATCATTTGTTCTTTTTTATTTTCCGCGATATATTTGGCGAAAGTCGGGAAAGCCGCCAGCGAAAAAGAATGTCCGATGATGCCGATGGCGAAGTATTGCAAATTGTTGGCGAAATTGAAGACAGCGATGCTACCGGCGGCCAAAGTGGAGGCGATAGTGGTTGTCACGAGGATATTGATCTGCTGGGTCGCCAAGCCGAGCGTTCGGGGGAGGATCAACCTGCCGATTTTTTTGATCATCGGGTCATTCCACAAAAAAATATTTTGATAACGGAAGCCGTATTGAAACATCGCCGGCAACTGGATCAACAAATGCAGAATCGCTCCCAAAACCACGCCCCAGGCCAAGCCGCCGATGCCGAGAGTCGGCGTGAGGAATAGTACGCCAAGAATGATGCCGACATTGTACAATATCGGACTGAAGGAAAAAACCAAAAAATTTTTGAACGAATGCAAAACTCCGCTCACTACCGCGCTCACGCCCAAAATGAACGGACTGAAAAGCATAATCCGGGTCAGCAAAACCGTGTCGGCTAATTTTTCCGTCGAGAATCCCGGCACAGTGTATTTGATGATGGCGGGTGCAAACAACCATAATCCGGCGGCGGTGATTGCCATGATCAGCGCTACGCTATTTAGGAGGCTGTTGGTAATCCGCCAAGCATAATCCTTGTCATGATGCCAAACATCCAAAAAAACCGGTATAAAACCGGCGGTTAAAGCGCCGGCAATCAATAAATTATAAAGCAAATCGGGGATACGGAAAGCGGCGTAATAAGCGTCCAAAATATCACCGGCGCCGTAGTAGTGGGCGAACATACGGTCGCGAATGAGCCCGATGAATCGGCTCGCGAAGGAGGCGATGCCGAGAATCATGGCCGCGCCGGTAATGGTTTTGGATTGCGAAGAAAAAATCTTTTGGATCACAGCTCGGATTTATTTTCCAACCTCACATTAACACTCAAAACAACGAAATCGGTATTTCGGGTTTTCGGATCGTCTTCAATATGGATGACACCGTCAATATCGTCTTTCCTGAAACGGAATTGGGAGATGTTTCCGATTTCGTTCGTCGTTTCAATCGTAAATTGTTTTCTCGCCAGTTCCGCTTTGTAATATTTTTCAATAAATTCCGCGTCCGCCGAGAGACCTCGCCATTCAATTTTGAACGCGTCGCGATGGTCGCCGACCGGGCTTTTCAGGATGAGGATCAATTTGTCCGAAAATTTTTCCGTTTTCCGCAATTGTTCGCCGGTATCCGGCCGGTATTTGTTGATCAAGTAATTTTGCGTGTCAAATTTGAGGAGGAGAGGAGCGATAATCAATTTGGGTAGATAAGCGATTATTTCCACCGCTTGGCCGCGTCCGGCGCCGGAGGTGAGGGTGATGGTTTCAATGTTTTCCTTGTCGTAGGTTGGTACGATTCTCCCGAAATTGTCCGGAAGTTTCTTTAGTTCGCTTACTCGGGGACCGGCGGTGAATTTGAGAATAACAAGGGAAGCGGCGATGATTACGAAAATAAAACCGCAGCAACTTAAACAAGTCCGGCGGAAGCAGGAATGTTTTTTGGAGAGTTCCTCCATCGGCGGTTCTATGATTTCAATCTCGTCTATATTTCGACTCATAAGTTATGATGGATTATAACAAAGAATCGGCCGTTTGGCTAGTCATGAATTTTGACTTTTGATTATAATTCGCGGTATGGTATAGTAAACAACATCTAAATAAATGTAAGGCGTTTTTTATGAAATTAACATTTTGCGGCGCCAGCCACGAAGTCACCGGCTCTTGTTATTTGTTGGAAACCGACGGCAAAAAATTTTTGGTGGATTGCGGGATGTTCCAGGGATCCAATTTCAACGAAGGAAAAAATTTTGACGAGTTCCCGTTTAATCCCCGCGACATTAGCGCGATATTCGTCACGCACGCTCATTTGGACCATGTGGGCCGGATTCCTAAATTGGTCAAGGAAGGCTTCAAAGGCCGGATTTATCTGACGAAGGGCACCAGAGAACTCGCTAAATTGGTTTGGGAAGACGCCTTGGAAATAATGAATTATGAACATCGTAAATACCAACAGCCGATTCTGTACGGAACCGAGGATGTCGCCGCCGCCTCGGCCATGTGTCAAGGTGTGGATTATCGCGCGCCGGTGACGGACAGCGGGGTTCGGGCGATTTTTCGCGATGCAGGGCATATTTTCGGTTCGTCTTTTATTGAATTGACTGCGGAGGGAAAGCGGATTATTTTTTCCGGCGATATCGGCAATGTGGATGTGCCTATTTTGAAGGACACCGAAAACTACGGCGCGGCCGATGTTATTTTGTGCGAATCAACCTACGGCGACCGGCTCCACGAAGACAAGCAAACCAGAAGGGAAATAATTCTCGCCATGATTATGGAGGGAGTTCGCAAGGGCGGGACGATTATGGTACCGTCGTTTTCCATTGAACGCACCCAAGAATTTTTGTATGAATTGCATGTTTTACAATCCCACGATCGCGCTCTTCCCCAAATTCCGATTTTTTTGGATAGCCCACTCGCCATTGACGCCACCAAAGTATTCAAAAAATATCCGGAATATTATGATGCCGAAGCGGCCAGGGAAGTGATGTTGAACGAAGATTTCTTGCATTTTCCGCAATTGGTCACTACCTACACTCGCGCCGAATCCAAAACCATCAATACGGTTCGCGGACCGAAAATGGTAATCGCCGGGGCGGGAATGATGAACGGCGGTCGGATTTTGCATCACGCCGTTCGCTATTTGTCCGATCCGAATTCCACGCTGATTATCGTCGGCTATCAGGCCGAAGGCACATTGGGAAGAAAACTGTATGAGGGAGCGGACAGAGTGGTGATTTACGGCGAGAGCATTCCGGTGAAATGCGCGGTCAAAGCCATCGGCGGTTTATCGGCGCACGGCGATCAGAAGAAAATGTTAGGCTGGATCGGCGCGGGCGTGAAGAAGCCGGAAAAAATTTACTGCGTCCACGGTGAAACCCACGCCGCCACGGAATTGGCGCATCGTATTCGCGATAATTTCGGCATTGACACCTATGTGCCGAATTATGGAGAAACGGTGGAACTGTGAATATCGTTTCGTTCGGTGGTTGCCAGCCGCTCGGTGATAAAAAAATCCTCCAATATGATGGAAGACATTTTATTTTTCTTTGTTTTTTCAAAATATGATGGAAGTGGCCGGTCCGATGGAGGAGAAAAAAGGATGAAATCCTCCACCATCGAACCGGCCTGGGCAAAAAAGAGCAATTACAGGGGCGTCGTGGTGCCCCTTTTTGACCGTCCACCCTATCCGATTAGGAAGGGGAGGCTAGACCTATCCATTAGGATAGGTGGTTCGGTCGCACAGGCTGGCGAGAGGCTCTTCCGGGGAGGGGATAGAGTGCGCTCAAGCGAACCTGCCTTTGGGCTTCATTCCTGAAATCCAGAGGCCGAGCCGCTTGTTTCTTTAATTAAATTACCCAATACTATAACACAAATTTGAAATTTTGTCAATAGGATTGCATATTCGTTGTGAGCTTCAAATGAAATCCAATGAAATCCGAAAACAAAAAATCCACCGTTTTGTCGGGGATTTTTTGGTCTTCTCTTGATATTTTCTTTCAAAACCGTCAAAAGAGGAGATCCGCGCGATCTCGGGTATCTCAGCACAAGTGCTGGAAATACCGGTCGGATCGCGCGGGGGTGTTTTGGCGGAACTGCCTGTCTGCCTGATCCGCATGGGATTCAGCAAAACTTGGCGAAAACCGCCGGCGATAGCGTCTCGGGGAAAGACGCTAGGTCAGGTGCTACCTTGGCCAGATAGCAGCCTTTCGGTGAGGGTTATGCATTTTTACCCTCTTCCTTTCCACTGTTGGCCACAGTGTAAGGATAACTCCAGCCCCGAAAGATCGGCTGAAGACATCGCCACTACTTGCGCCTTGCGTCAGAGCAGTGGGGCCCCCAAAAAAAGTTTGACCATTCACCACACCCCCGTTAGGCTCAATCTGTAGAGCGCAACGGGTGGGTGGTGATCGGTCGATTGATTGTAAATATCAACGAACTATAATACCACAATAATCGGCAAAAGTCAAGGGTTGATGGTGGATAAGTGGCAATAAATGGCTTATTTCAGCGAAATTATCTTCAATCAACTTGCCATCCCGGCCTTAATTTAGTATATTGTGATTTCCGGCTAAAACATACTGTGATTTATGAAATTCAAAATCAAATCCCCCTACCAACCGGCCGGCGATCAACCGCAGGCGATTGAGAGCCTGGTTTCCGGTTTGAAGGGTGGCTTGAAAAAACAAACTTTGCTCGGAGTCACCGGCTCCGGCAAGACTTTTACCATTGCCAATGTTATAGAAGAAACGCAGTTGCCCACGCTCGTCATCGCCCACAACAAAACTTTGGCGGCGCAATTATGCAACGAATTTCGCGAATTTTTTCCAGATAACGCGGTGGAATATTTTGTAAGCTATTATGATTACTATCAGCCGGAAGCCTACCTCCCTCATTCGGATACTTATATAGAAAAAGAAGCGCAGATCAATGAAGAAATTGATCGCCTGCGTCATGCCTGCACGCAGGCGTTGTTGACGAGGCGGGATGTGATTATTGTCGCGTCGGTCTCGGCGATTTACGGTTTGGGTTCCCCCGCGGAATACGAGAAAATTGTTTTGCATTTGCGGGTGGGGGACGCGCTTAATCGTTCGGCGGTGTTGCAACAATTGATTGAGATGCAGTTTACGCGCACCACTGCCGACCTTACGCGTGGGACATTTCGTTTGCGCGGGCAAGTGTTGGAATTGATGCCGGTTAACGAAGAAATGATTTATCGTTTGGAAATCGGTTCTCATATTATCTCAATAGAAAGAATAGACCCGGTAGCGCGACGGGTTTTGCTCGTTCAGGAAGATCTCTGGCTTTTTCCGGCCAAGCATTATGTGGCGAGCGAAGAAATGCGGGATCGGGCTTTTCAAAAAATCAAAGAAGAACTTGAAGACCAATTGGCGTATTTTGAAAAAAAAGGAGAACAGGTGGCGTCTGAGCGACTCCGCCGTCGCGTGAAATACGATCTGGAAATGATCAGGAATATCGGCTATTGCAACGGCATAGAAAATTATTCACGGCATTTTGACGGCCGAGCCGCGGACGAACCGCCGTTCACCTTGTTGGATTATTTCAAATACGCGGGTGGGAAAAATAGAGAAAACGCCAGTGATTTTCTTACGGTGATTGATGAATCGCATGTGACTTTGCCGCAAATCCGCGGTATGTATTATGGAGACAGAGCGCGCAAAGATACTCTCGTTGAACACGGATTTCGCCTGCCGAGCGCGCGGGACAACCGGCCACTCAAATATGCTGAGTTTGAGGAGAGAACCGGCGCGGTTATTTATGTTTCGGCGACTCCGACCGACTATGAATTGAACGAAAGCGAAAATATCGCGGAGCAGATTGTCCGTCCCACCGGTTTGGTGGATCCAGAAGTTTTGATTCGGCCGATAACGGGGAAGGTGGATGATAAAAATCAGATAACGGCTGAGAGCGAAGGCAACGGTCTCTCTCAAATTGATGATGTTATCCTGCGGATTCAGGATAGAATCGCCAAAGGCGAGCGCGCTTTGATTACGACACTCACCAAAAAAATGGCCGAAGACCTTACTGATTTTTTGGTTAAGAAAAAAATTAAGGTTGAATATCTGCACAGCGATGTCCATACCATTGACCGCATTGACATCATCACGAAATTGCGGCGCGGCGATATTGATGTCATAGTCGGCGTGAATCTGTTGCGCGAGGGTTTGGACATTCCCGAAGTATCGCTCGTCGCGATTTTGGACGCGGACAAAGAAGGCTTCCTTCGCAGTGAAACCAGTCTGATTCAAACCATCGGTCGCGCCGCGCGTAATGTAAACGGTCTCGTGGTCATGTACGCGGATCAAATAACCGGATCGATTGATCGGGCGCTTGCCGAAACCGCGCGTCGGCGGGAAAAGCAATTGGCGTATAATAAGGAGCATAAAATAACGCCAAAAACAATTCAAAAAACCATCCGCAATATCTTGGAAGAGTTTGGCATTTCCGTGAAAGGCAACGCGAGCGGAACAAAAAATAAAACGAAAAAATCAACGCGTGGTCAATCGCTCGCGGATTTGGACACGATCGGCGACGCTCGGCCGGTCGCGGAAATTATCAGGGACAAGGAACGGCAAATGAGAGAGGCGGCCAAGGATTTGGAATTTGAATTGGCGGCGATTCTTCGCGATGAAGTGAGTGAGTTGAAAGCGAGAAAAAAAGCCTTGCCGATTACGGATAAATAATGGTTTTGGTCGGCTTCTTGATTTTTTATCGTAAATTAATTTCGGTGTTATTGGTGTAGGCTACGCATTGGTTATTTTCCATAACGCAGACTCGGAAATGTCGGATGCCACTCGGCAGGCCGGTAAGGATCTTATCTTCATGGGTTTTTCCCAGTTGGTACCAGTAGGTGGCGTTTTCCTGAGTTGGATTGGCATTTTTCCCCATGACGATTCTATAACCCTCGGCATTTTTCTTTAGATCTTCCGGCACATTAAAAAATTTCACATAAACCGCTTTCTTTTTTCCCAGTTCATCGGGTTGTTCAACGGAAAGCGTAAAACCGCCGCTTTTTTGCTCCACCGCGTCGGTTATTCGCGTCGGGTTTTGCGTTTGTTCTTCGGCCGGTTTGCTTTGGACTTTATTGTCGGAAGTTTGGACACAACCCGCTCCAATGAGCATAATGGCGAGCGTCAAGTAGCCAAGAAAAAGAAAATTTTTCTTCATATATAAAATTATGAATAAAATCGCTTGTTTGATTTCAGTATAGCAACCTCAAAAAATTAGTCAAAGGTTTGGTTGGGATCAATTCGCGTTGACCAAAGGATTATAAGACTTCTCATTGACAAAAGCGACTTGGTTTTGTATTATCCTTAATATATGCCCCCACCCGAGGGCGATTTTACTGTTATAGTCAAAAAATATGCAAGATAAAATTATAATCCGCGGGGCGCGCGAGCATAATCTGAAAAATATCTCGTTGGAACTCCCGCGCAATCAAATGATTGTGTTTACGGGTTTGTCCGGTTCGGGAAAATCTTCTTTGGCGTTTGATACCATTTTTGCCGAGGGGCAAAGGCGGTATATTGAAAGTTTGTCGGCCTACGCGCGGCAGTTTTTGGGCGGGATGCAAAAGCCGGATGTGGACGAAATTGAGGGATTGTCGCCGGCGATCTCCATTGATCAAAAAGCGCACAGCGCCAATCCGCGTTCAACAGTGGCGACGATTACCGAGATTTATGATTATTTGCGCGTGCTGTACGCGCGCGTTGGCGAGCCGCATTGTCCAACCTGTGGGACGAAAATTCAAAAAATGAGCGTGGACGAAATGTTGGATCAAATCACGAAAAGTTTGGAACAAAAAAAAGATCCGGCCGGCGCGAACGGAAGCGAGATTTTAATTTTTGCGCCGGTGGTGCGCGGACGAAAAGGGGAGTATTATCAAATGCTCTATGATTTTTATAATTCCGGCTTTACGGAAGTGCGTTTGGACGGAAAAATAAAAAGTTTGCGCGAGCGGATTACTCTATCCAAAAATTTTAAGCATACGATTGAGGTGGTGGTTGATCGGATACCGGCGGTTGGGTTTTGCAATTTTTCAGACAAGAAGAAACAAGCGACCGATAACAAAAACGCGGAAACTCTTCAACGGTTGAATGAGGCCGTGGAAACCGCCGTTCAACTTTCAAACGGATTGTGCGCGGTCGCGTTCTCGGACAAAAGTGAACAAATTTACAGCACGGAATATTCTTGTCCCAATGACGGCTACAGCTTTCCGGAAATTGAACCGCGGTTATTCAGTTTTAACAGCCCTTACGGTTGTTGCGCGGCTTGCGCGGGTTTGGGAACCAAGGAATTGTTTAGTGAAGAAGTTTGTCCGGCGTGCCAAGGTAAGCGATTGAATGAAAACGCGCTCTCCGTCAAAATCGCGAGCAAAAATATCTGGGAGGTGACGAGCCTCACGATCGCGGACGCGCGCGAATGGTTCGCGGAAATTCAAATGGAATTGCCGGCGCAACAAATTGAAATTGCCACGGCGGTGTTCCGAGAAATTTCCAGTCGTCTGCAATTTATGTTTGATGTCGGACTGCATTATTTGACGCTTAATCGTAAAGCGGGAACATTATCGGGCGGAGAAGCGCAGCGCATCCGTTTGGCCTCGCAGGTCGGCACGCGATTGGTTGGCGCGCTCTATGTGCTCGATGAACCGACGATCGGATTGCATCAACGCGATAATGATCGTCTGGTTTCCACGCTTCGCAATTTGTGCGATCTGGGCAATACCATTATCGTGGTGGAGCATGATGAGGATACGATTCTCGTCAGTGATTGGATTGTGGATATCGGTCCCGGGGCGGGGCGTCATGGCGGTGAAGTGGTATTTTCCGGGCCGCGAGAAGTGATGCTTAAACAAAAATTTACGCAACGGAATGATTCTCCGACAATCGCGACGCAAGGCAGCGCGGAAAAATCTTTGACCGGAAAATATTTGCGCGGAGAATTGAAAGTAGCCGTGCCAGAATCGCGACGCAAAGTCGATTCAACGACGCCGAAAATTAAAATAAAAGGCGCGCGCGAACATAATTTAAAAAATATTACCGTCGAAATTCCCTTACGGCGGTTTGTTTGTTTAACCGGCGTGTCCGGCTCGGGCAAATCAACGCTCATGCACAGCATTTTGCATCGCGCCGTTTCCAACAAATTAAATCAGACGCGCTACTCGGTCGGCGCGCACGAAACACTTTCCGGTTTGGAATACATTGATAAAATCGTGGTCATCGATCAAAGTCCGATCGGACGCACGCCCCGCAGTAATCCCGCCACCTACACCAAGGCGTTTGATTATATCCGGGAAATTTTTGCCGCCACGCCGGAAGCCAAAATGCGCGGTTATAAAGTCGGGCGTTTCAGCTTTAACCGTCCGGGCGGTCGCTGTGAAAATTGCGAGGGCAAGGGCACGATTGAAATTGAAATGCATTTTTTGCCGAGCGTGCAGATTATCTGTGAAATTTGTCGCGGCAAACGGTTTACCCAAGAAACTTTGCAAGTAAAATACGACGGTAAAAATATCTCCGAAATCCTGGAAATGACGGTGGAAGACGCGGAAAAATTTTTTACGGACATTCCGCTTATCGCGGACAAATTGCAAATGCTTAACGCTGTCGGTTTGGAATATCTTACCCTCGGCCAATCGGCCACCACTCTCTCGGGCGGCGAGGCGCAACGGATTAAACTTTCCAAAGAACTGGCGAAACGGGGGACCACTAAAACATTGTATTTGTTGGATGAACCGACCACTGGCTTGCATTACGACGATGTCCGGAAATTGATTGTTGTTTTGCAAAAGTTGGTCGGTCAAGGCAACACCGTCATGGTCATAGAACACAATCTGGATGTGATCAAATGCGCGGATTGGATTATTGATCTGGGGCCGGAAGGTGGCGACAAAGGCGGCTTGGTGGTGGCGGTTGGCACGCCGGAGGAAGTCTCCAAAAAGTCCGGCAGTTTTACCGGGGAATATTTGAAACGGGTATTCAAAAAAAGTATTGACTGAAATTATTTAGATTGAAAGATATTGGAGTGATGAAGCCATGAGCCGAACGATCGCTTTCGCGAGTGCTCGGCTCATGGGTGGCGTCAGTACTCCACCGTCCAGCGCGGAAACGGAGATTCCTCTCCGTAGAAACGCCTGATCTTGGGAATACCTCCTAAAATAAACCAGAACGGGATCGTCATGACCCTCAGCCAGACGAGCCCGAAAATTCCGACCCTGAACCTCAGGCGCTGATACATAACCCCTCCAAGAAATGTATATGGAAATATCACACACAAATAATTTTATGTCAAACCTTAAACCGAAATTAAAAAAAATGCCGGATGTTCCTGGTATTTATTTATTTTATGATTCGGCGAATGGGTTGATCTATGTCGGCAAGGCCACTTCCTTAAAGAGTCGCGTCAACAGTTATTTCGTCGGTCAAAGAACCAGCCGACCGATTGAACAGTTGATGCACGAAGTCGCGGACATAAAATACAAAATCACCGACTCGGTTTTGGAAGCGGTGATTCTGGAGGCGGTCTATATCAAAAAATTTCAACCGAAATATAATGTTTTGGGTAAGGATAACAAAAGTTGGAATTATATTACAATCAGCAATGATCCGTATCCGGTTGTTGAGACAATGCGTCAACATGAATTAGAACATCGTAAAACCAATAATGCCGTAAGCAAGAAAGATTCCGATATCGGGGGAGATCAGAGACCGAAAAATCGTGATTTTAAGTATGTCTTTGGTCCGTATCCGGGTCTTAACACGCGCGAGGCGCTGAAAATTTTGCGGCGGTTATTTTATTTTTCCACCTGTCAAAGATCGACCATCCCGAAGAATGTCGGGATACAAAGAAAAAATAAATCCGAAGCAAAAAAGAAACCTTGTTTTTATTATCAACTCGGTCAATGTTTGGGCGTCTGCGTTGGCGAAATTTCACCGCGCGAATATGCAAAAAAAGTAATCCGTCCTCTTGTTTTATTTTTGGAAGGAAAAAAACAGTTGGTTATCCGCCGGATTGAAACGGAGATGAAGCGGGCGAGCCGTGAGCAAAATTATGAAGAGGCGGCGCGTTTGCGCAATCAAGCGCGCGCTCTCAACCGAATTCAAGATGTGGCGCTCATTAACAAAGATTTTTTTTCCGGCATTGATTCGGGATTGTTTCACCAGTCGACTTTGTCCGGCTCCGAGCCCGTCAATCTACGGATTGAGGGATACGATATATCCAATCTCGGCGCGACCGGAATGGTGGGGAGCATGGTGGTATTTGGCGCGGACGGACCGGTCAAAACGCAGTATCGCAAATTTAGAATTAGGTCGATAAGCGGCCAAAGCGATGTGGATTGCTTGGAAGAAGTTTTGCGGCGGCGGCTGAAACATTCGGAGTGGCCATTGCCGGATCTGATTTTGATTGACGGCGGTTTGCCGCAAATCAATCGGGCGGTCAAAATTTTGCGCGAATGCCAAATCGCCATTCCGACGGTAGGGATTGCCAAAGGACCGGACAGAAAAAAGAATGAATTTGTGTTTGGAACAAAAACCCGAGAATTTATCAAATGGGTGAACGAAAATCAAGAACTGCTGATCCGGACGCGCGACGAAGCGCATCGGTTCGCGATTAGTTACCAGCGACAGACACGCAGAATTAAATATTAGTATTATAAAATAAAAAACCACCCGTATCCTCCTGCCCAAATTCTTAGCGTATAAGAAGCTCGGCATGCGGCGGGTGGTTTTTTATTTCCTCTTTGTCAAGTTTTAAGAGGTGTTAATTCTGAGCTGTGGATAAATGGCGGAAAATGGTTGTCGGGGGATCAAAAGTGGGGTATAATGGTTATACGTGGGGAAAAGTGGGGAATTGAAATCCCCGATAAATAAATTTAATTTATGTTCATCGGCGAATATTCCCACACATTGGATGACAAAGGACGGCTGGCCGTACCCAAAAAATTTCGCGCGGCTTTGGGTAAGGGAGCGTTTGTCACTCGCGGTTTTGATAACTGTTTGTTTCTTTACACCAAAGCGGAATGGGCGAAGCTCGCCGAAAAGCTGGCTAACTTGCCATTCGCGCAGGCCAACAGCCGCGCTTTCGGCCGTTTGATGCTCGCCGGCGCGATGGATGTGGAAATAGACAAACAGGGAAGAATAATTTTGCCGGAATATCTGCGCGGTTTCTCCGGACTGAAAAAGAATGTAATCATCGCCGGACTTTATAATCGGCTGGAAATTTGGGATCAAGAAAAATGGCGCGAGTACACCAAGAAATCCGAAGCGGAGAGCAATCAAATCGCCGAACAAATGAGCGCGCTCGGGGTTTAATCAAGAATTGAATATGTCGAGGCATGTACCGGTGCTCCTGAACGAAGTGGTTGAGTCATTACAATTAAAGTCGGGAATGAATATCGTTGATTGTACGCTCGGTGATGGCGGCCACGCGGAGAAAATTCTGCTGGCCACGGCGCCGACCGGTCGGGTTCTTGGCATAGACGCGGATCCGGAATCACTACTCCGGGCGAAACAATATCTTTATTCATTCGGCGAAAGAGTGATTTTTGCGAGAAGCAATTTCGCGAATGTGGCCAAAGCGGTCGCGGAAAATAATTTTCAGCCGGTGAACGGAATCTTGATTGACTTGGGCTGGTCCAGTCCGCAGTTTGAAGAGAGAGGAAGGGGTTTCAGTTTTTTGAAAGACGAGCCGCTGGACATGCGGTACGGGACGGAATTAATAATTAATAATTACCCGCCTTCGCCCATCGGGGCTTCGGACGGGCGAGGCAAATTAATAATTAAAACGGCGGCAGATGTTGTCAATAATCTGGGTGTGGCAGAGCTGGAGAAGATTTTTCGGGAGTACGGGGAAGAAAAATTGAGTAAGGAAATAAGTATCGGAATAATTGAATATCGGCGAAAGCAGGAAATAAAGACGACGAAGCAACTGGTGGATATTATATTGAGAGTTTATAGAAAGAAGCTTAAAACTGAAAAGGAAATTCCCTGGGTGGGAGGATTGCACCCGGCGACGAAAGTATTCCAGGCATTGCGGATGGCGGTAAATCGGGAATTGGCGGTTTTGGAAGAAGTTCTGCCGGCG
Source organism: Patescibacteria group bacterium (assembly GCA_038065575.1). Lineage (GTDB taxonomy): Bacteria > Patescibacteriota > Patescibacteriia > Magasanikbacterales > UBA922 > JBBTQT01. Next base: position 302 of record JBBTQT010000071.1, on the reverse strand, counting down.
GCGATTGAAGTCCTCGCGCCCGGCGGCCGGCTGGCGGTAATCAGCTTCCATTCGCTCGAAGATCGTCTGGTAAAACACTTTTTCAAAAAAATTGATTCAAAAAAAATAAAAATCATCACCAAGAAGCCGATTGTCTGCGCTCGGGAGGAATATCAAAACAACCCCCGCGCCCGATCAGCAAAATTACGGATAGCGGAAAAATTAAAATAAACGCCAACCTATGTCAACCTACTCACCGACCAGAGTAACATTAAGAGAACAGAACAAGCGCGTCGCTCGAATCATGCGCAACCGCTGGTTCA
>JBBTQT010000070.1:0-2360 GCA_038065575.1 Patescibacteria group bacterium | reverse complement strand
GATTGTCGCCGTCATAATCCTTGGTCGTGAAGTTGCGACGGTTGATGGTGAATTGGTTGGCTTCGGCGGCCATACATTCTTTGCCGGCTTCCTTCAGGCCGTAACAACCGACGGGATTGACGGAGTAGATTTGCGGAGCGATTAGACCGGTCGCCAATTCGGCGTCGTCGCTAAAATCATACCCGACGGAGTCATACCAGTCGGTATTTTGACTTTGGCTGTAGACACTACTTAGTGAACTGACAAAAAAATGTTTCAAATAAGCGAGACCGGTATTCTCAAACAGGACATCTTCTTGATTATAGATATCACCATAAGTGCTACCTGCCACCGAACAACCTCCTACCGGCCAATCGTTTGCAAATTTCGTTCCCATCAATGTTTCCGGATATATATACCCAAAACCCTCCAGAGCCGGGGCGGAACAACCGTAATAAAGACCATCAATCGCCGGATCGGCAAAAGAAAATTTCCGGCGCGCGACATGCCAATTGAGGCCATCACTATCCGTGCTCTTGACATCGACTCCGGGCAAGGCCAATGAACCAAAGGGTTTCCAAGGAGCGGTTCTTAACAGTTTGTTTATGAATAACTCAGCAAAACCAAGAAAATCATTATATTGATCCCCATCATCCGACCCATAATTCCAGACTCTATTCGTCCAAGCCTTATTGGTTGGCTTGCTCAAGTCTTCATTGTCTTTATAGACCACCTCATAATCCGCACAACTGGGTTTTATTTCCGCGACGACTGACAAGAAAGGCGTTACTCCTCTTTCCGCGGCTTTTTCTGATTCCTCTTTTTCAGATTGTTTTGCATTTTGCGTATACACGCGACCCGGATTCAACAAGCTCGGGTACATTTCCCACAATGTTTTAATTTTACCACTCAGATCATTGGTGGCCATATAATTATATCTGAATTGACTCCTCTTATACTCTTCTGTTGCTGATGTGTTTTCCTTCATTTGCCCACTGGCAGCAAAATCAACCCAAATCACCATGGCGGTTCTTGATCCGCCGGCGATTTTCCATTCACTCACTTTTTTCCAGTTAGCCAAAAAAGAACCGAGCTTACTCTCTCCAACATTCACATTCTTGCCAAATATGTCCCACAATTCCTTGAAAAAATCCGATAAATCGCCGGCGACCGGCGTATTGGTTTCGTCCAATGTAGGTAAAAATTTGACGGCGATATACTTGGTATCGTTGCTTGGTTTCATTTTTATTTTGAAAGTATACAAGCCTTTTTTGACATCGGTAATGTCGTAGGCCAAATCATACACCACCGATCCGGTCTCAGTTTTCTTCTCAATCATTTCCTTACTATTCAATTTATCAAAATCAATGGTAATAACCGGCGCGCGATCGATTGAATCTTTGGCCTTCGCCACAATCATCGGACCGAAATGCATCTTCCGAATTTGGGTATCATACAATTTCAGGCTTTGATAAAATGGCTCCGCGGCGATAAATTGGTATGAATTGTCGGAATTCTCACCAAAGGTCGAACCGAAACTGTTATAACCTCTCAATAAGGTTGGGGTTAACTTATATTTTTTGGCCACTGACAATAATTGTTTAGGGCTGTCATCTCCAAAAAAACCAAGGAATTTAAAACCATCATTCTTATCAAGTTCTGGAGTATACCCTTCTTTTCCAGTAACCGGATCTACATAAGGCTTTAGGCCGGCCTGCTTATATGTCCCATCAAAAATTTGTTTACCGCTACTAGTAACCAAACCGGTATCGGCGATCGTTATATTGGTGGTCAACAAATAATTCCGGTAATACAATGGCGAACCATACAATACCACCGCGTCTGGATTGGTAATTTCACTACCGGTTTTTTGCAATAAATCTTCTACCAATTCATGGTTATCGGAAGCATTAGTGATATTAGTATTATATTGTTGCGCCAAATTACCTAGCACTTTATCAGTGCAGACATAATTTTTTGTACTCGATACAAGACCATTTTCATACATTGGATCACAATAAGTAGTTATAAAATCATCCAGGGCGTTTTGATCAAAAGTTGGTACTTTTATTTCATTAAGAAGATCACTCCTGCTTGCCAATCCGCCTTGATACATCCCGCCATGCCATGCCCAATGCTGGAGCAGAGTGTATAATCTGTTTTGGTAGCTATAACCATTATCACTCGTACCATCAAAATTCGGAGGAGGTGTAGGTCCACCGGGAAGACAATTACCGTCAGCCGAATTAGCGGTTAACGGGGTAGCTATCTTGCATACACCATTATTATACTTATTACGGGCATTAAACGGATCCCTGAGACCAACCGCCAATGTCATACTACTATTGTCATTCAACCCCTTAATGTTCATGTATTTTTGT
>JBBTQT010000069.1:0-1083 GCA_038065575.1 Patescibacteria group bacterium | reverse complement strand
ACGCTTATAAATTATCTGAAGAAGGACGAAGCCAAAAATTTTGTGACGGTTTTTGATTATGAAACGGAAGGAGCGGTTTGGGCGGAATTGGATTATGAAATTGTCCGGACGATTGGCGATAAGACTATTGTTAAAATAAATTTGAAAACCGGGCGACCCCATCAAATTCGGGCGCAACTGGCGCATATTGGACATCCGGTTGTCGGCGATGTCAAATACGGCGCGCCGACGGCTTTGCCTGATCGATCGATCGCGCTCGTGGCGACCGGCGTGGAATTTAAGCTCGCCACCAAGGACGAGATTAAGAGTATTGAAATTGAAGTGCCGAAGGAGTGGGGATGACCCGATTTTTTTGAGGAGCCGGTGGAGTGAGACGGAATTACGAATTAAAAATTACGAATTACGAATTGTGAATGGCGCGAACGCGTCCGTCAATTCGTAATTCGTAATTTTTAATTTGTAATTCGGCCAAGGTTCATTGATTGACAAAATCAATTTTTTGTGCTATACTGTTTTGTTGCTCATTACAACTTAATTTTGCTAAATTAAGCCAAAATCTGCCGCTTTGTGGCGCCCTGCTTCATGGAATATGGAACATTGAACCTGGAATATGGGAGTTAAAGAGCGGCAGATTTGACAGCATTTCGTTGTTAGACTGCACGTGTCTCAACCAGTGTCTTGCCAGTAGGAGTTTCTTCCTCATGAAGACGACAATCATTTCCGTTCTCGCATCCCTGTTCGTGTTCTCCTGCTCCGTCACCAACCCCACGTCGGGCGAGGAGGCGAAGGTCGACGTCGCGATCAGCGGCGCCGACGCGAGCGAGGAGACGGACGAGCCGGACGCGGAGCCGGAGGTCTCTGAAGGCGTGCCCGAGACGGAGGACATCCGACCGGATCTCCCGGCCGAGACCCATCCGCCCGAGTGCGAGCTGAACGACGACTGCGACAGCGACATCGGCTGTGCCAAGGGCTTCTGCCATCTCGGAGAGTGCTAGGTCTACCCGGACTTCGCCTTCTGCGACGACGGGAACGCCTGCACCGTGGATGTCTGCAACCCGTACCCCGAGACTCTGGAAGAGGTCG
>JBBTQT010000068.1:0-4049 GCA_038065575.1 Patescibacteria group bacterium | reverse complement strand
GATTGATAAAGCGCGGTACGGAGATTTTGAGGGGGTCATCGCCACCAACGCGCCGGCGCCGGATAAAGGCAACACATTGGCGAGGAGTAATTATACGGATACGGATAATGATAAAAATGATTTCGCGGAAACCACCGTGCCGACCAAAGGACAAGCGAATGTCATTTCCGCTCCGGCCGTCGGTGATTCCAGTCAAACAAATAGCGATGGCGGTGGTTCGGGGAGCGGAGTGGTGATCAATAATCCGAATTTGCAAAATAGCGTCGGCGCGATCGTGATTAATGAATTGGTAAGCGATCCGGCCAAGGGAATGAAGGAGTTTATTGAATTGTATAACGCCGGCGACAGCGCAATCTCTTTGGTTAATTGGTGGATTGAAGATGGCGGAGGCGTCAGAACCGATTTGAACGGGCAAATCGCGGCCAAAAAATATCTGGTGGTGGATGGTCCGCACGGCAGTCTGAATAATGACGGCGAGGCGATCAGTTTGTATGATTCCGGTCGTAATTTGGCGGACAAGGTGGTCTACGGATCATGGAATGACGGCAATCTGAAAGATAACGCGCCGACCGCGGCTGATCCTTACAGTTTGGCGAGAAAAGCGGACGGGGGCGATCACAATAACGATGCCTTTGATTTCGCGATAACGCAAGTGATCACTATGGGCGCGGGCAATATTATTCAGAGACCGACTGCTTCCGTGTCCACCTCCACTCCGGTTTCGGTTTTGGAAAAAATAAAATTGATTCCCGCCGCGTTATTTCAAAACGGGCAATCGGTATTGGAAGTGGACGCGGAAAGGGACGTGATTGTCGACGAGGTAGTCGCGTTTGACGCCGGCAATTCTCTCGACGCCTCGGGCCGGCCGTTGCGAATATTGTGGCGATTCGGTGACGGGCGGAGCACCGAAGGCGTCAAAACGGAACATATTTACGAAGAGTCTGGTAATTATTTCGTGACCGTGGAGGGGTTTGATCAAGCCAATCAAAAAATTGAGGAGAGTTTTTATATTACGGTGCATGACAGTTTGGAAAGCGATTTCAGTGACGACCCGATAGCCGTTTCGGACGAAGCGGATGACGCGGTCGCGACCGAAACCGCTAAATCCGCCAAATCGGCCAACAAATCGGCCAAGCCGAGAGCGAGTGATCGGGGGGAGGTAAGTCTGGAACAAATTGACGGGCTCGCGAGCGGGGATAAGGTGAAAGTCAGGGGAGTGGTGTCGACCTTGCCGGGGGTATTCGGGTCGCAGTATTTTTATATCACCGACGAAGATAATCAAAACGGCGCGCAAATTTACCTGTACAAAAAAGATTTCCCCGTGCTCGCGCTCGGCGATGATGTGACTGTCGTCGGGACGATTTCTCGGGCCTACAACGAAATGCGAGTGAAAATATTGGACAAGAAGGATATTTTCATAATCGGCAAAAAGACGGAGTTGGCGGCGCGATCAGTCGCGATTGAAGAAATTTCCCCGGAAATGCGCGGCGCGTTGTTGAGAGTGGAAGGAGAAATTACCGAATTGAAAAGCGCCTACATGTATATGGATGATGGCAGCGAAGAATTGAAAGTGTATTTCAAAAAAGGCGCGGGGATAAACAAAAAGGAATGGAAGGAGGGGGATGTGGCCGAGGCGACGGGAATTTTGGGAATGGCGAAGGCCGGTGTGCAGTTATTGCCAAGGAGTTCGGCGGACATTAAAATAGTCCAAGCGGCCAAACCATTGGCCGAGGCGGAAGATAAAAAAGCCGTCGGCGCGGTGGAAAATTATTTCGCGGCCACAGCCGGCGGCATTACCACGGTGGTACTGAGTTTTTTTGCGAGAGCGCGCAAAACCGTATTGCTGGCAATCCTGAAAAAAATCGGTTTGGGACTGGCGATGGTTTTTCGGAAGATTTTGGGGTGATTATTTTTGTTCCCGCTGATTTTTTTCCATAGCTCGGACTTCACGCAATTTTTGTTCCATGGCCAATCTGGCTTCTACGAGAGGGTTGATGACCCCGAGGGAGATCAACTGATCAAATATAGCTTGCAGATTATCAGTTCTTTCGGCAACTGTCTGCTCCAACCCTTTTATTCCTCCGGGATTTCGTTCGGAACGCAATTTTTTCAATTCCTCGGCCGCCTTGTCTCTCAACCGCAGGGCGAGGGCGGCTTCGCCGGTCAATTTTTTGATTCTATTTTCTCTTTCCGCTTGTCTTTCGCGCAATTTCTCTTCCGGTGTTTTTTCCGCCAGCCGGCGGATGATTTTTTCCTTGTTTTCCGCGTTGTCTCGTCCGGGTTTGTCCATCATAATTGTTTCTTGTTAGGTTTTTATTAAAGACAGAATATTTTTTTTTTGATATAATATGACCACTAACTATGGATCAAAATATATTTTTACAAATCAGCGTTCTGCTCGGCATCACGGTTAGTATCGCTTTCGTGATGCGACTTCTGCGCCAGCCTTTAATCGTGGCTTATATTGTGGCCGGACTGATTGCCGGACCGCTCTTCCTTGATATTGTAAACTCAAAACATTCTTTTTTCAATGCCCTGGCGCAATTCGGCATCGTGTTGTTGCTGTTTTTGGTGGGGTTGAGTTTGAATATTGAATATGTGAGGCGAGTGGGCAGGATGGTGTTTGTCGGCGGAGTGGCGCAATTTTTCGCGACTTCCATTATTGGCTTCGCGGTGATGCGGTTTTTCGGTTTTTCTTTTTTGCCGGCCTTATTTATCGGCGTGGCTATCACTTTCTCCAGCACGATTATCGTCGTGAAATTGTTGTCGGACAAAAAAGAAATGGAGTCGGTTTACGGACGGTATATCATTGGAGTTTTACTGGTGCAGGATATTATCGCCATTTTAATTTTGATTTTTTTGAATACTTTTCACGGTAGCGATGATTGGTACTATACCTTGTTCATCACTTTAAGCAAGGGAGTGGTGCTCGCCGGATTGGTTTATCTGCTCTCCAAATATTTCTTGCCTCTCATCATGAAAAGAGTGGCCAGTTCCGGAGAGATGTTGTTCATCTTCACCATCGCCTGGTGTTTCGGTGTGTCCAGCCTGGTGTTTTTGGCGGGATTCAATATTGAAATCGGCGCGGTGATCGCCGGCATCTCACTCGGGTCGTCTATTTATCATTCGGAAATTATCAGTCGCATCAAACCCTTACGGGATTTTTTTATCGTTTTATTTTTCGTGGTTCTCGGCAGTGAGTTGCAGATCGGAAACATCGCCGCGGTTTTGACACCGGGCTTGGCACTCTCGGCCGTGGTTTTGATTGTTGATCCTTTGATTCTCTATTTTGTGATGCGGATGCTCAAATATACCAGAAGAAGCGCGTTCCTCGCCGGCGTGACCGCGGCGCAAGTGAGCGAGTTTGGCTTTATTTTGGTTTTCAAAGGGCAGGAATTGGGATATTTGCGAGATTCGGAATTGGCGCTTCTGACCATTGTCGCCCTCGTAACAATCGTTATTTCTTCGTATCTGATTACTTACAACGCAAAAATTTATCAAATGATTCGGCCATTTCTGGATTTGTTCGGCAAGGATAAATACAATGAGAATAAGGAAAACGGTGTGGAATATCCGATTTGGATTTTCGGCTACCACCGTATCGGCTGGAAGGTCTGCGAGGCGCTCGGCAAAATGAAAGTGAAGTACGCAGTGGTGGATTTTGATCCGGAGGTGGTGCAAAAATTGAAGCAGATGAAGATTCCTTGTTATTTCGGCGATGCCGCCGATGTGGAATTTTTGGAAAGCTTGCCTCTCCAAAAAGCCAAAATGGTGATTTCCACTATACCGGAGTACGAAGATCAGCTTACTCTTATCAATCACATTCGCAAATTCAGTCGCCGGATCGTGATTGTGGCGGCGATGCAGCAATCTCATCATGTTTCCGGATTATACAAGGCCAAAGCCAATTATGTGATGCTTACGCATCTTCTCGGCGGGCAGTGGATGTCCGAAGTGCTGGCGGACTATCCTTGGACGGAAAAAACTTTCGCCAAATTGCGCCGTGAACAGAATAAGGAAATGGAAGCGCGATTCGCGGCGCGGACGCA
>JBBTQT010000067.1:0-8546 GCA_038065575.1 Patescibacteria group bacterium | reverse complement strand
GGGCGAAGGCGGGTAATTATTAATTCGCTTCCACCTTCCCCTCTCCCACTATTTCCACCAACTTGTTATTAAGTTCTTCTCCCCATTCCACCTTGCCGCTGGCTTTGATAGTGTTCTGTCCGACCACGATATACACCGCGTAGTCCCCGGGGTGGAAAAAAAATAATTTTTTCAAATCTTCGGAATATTTTTTCACTTCCTCCGCGGATAAATTTATTTTGATGTATTTTTCCGACTCGAGACCGGAGGAAGCGACATTGCTCATTCCGATAGTCAACTGCCCAACCAAGGAACCGATATTCTCCGGCGTGACCGGATAAACTTTCTCCACAAACACTTTATTGTCGCCTTGTTCTTTGGGAGTCTTGCCCACCACACAGATATTATCCCCCTCTTTCCAAACATCCTTCGTCTGTTCAAAAGTTTTGGGGAAAACCAGCAATTCCAATGATCCGGAAGTATCCTGAATGGAAACAAAGAGCATTATTTTCCCTTTTTTTGTGATTTTTTTTTCCACCGAATCAATCACACCACCCACAACCACCCAACTGTCGCGAGTTGATTCTTCCAAATTCATCGCCATCGTCATTCTGCCCTTCAGGGCATCTTCGTAAATTTGAAACGGGTGCGACGAAACATAAATGCCTAATAAATTCCGTTCCCATTTTAATTTTTGTTCCATGGTGGCGTGGGGTGCCGGTTGCAGATTTATTGATTTATTCATGACAATATCCGTGCCGGAAAAAAGCGATGATTGCGCCGTCGCCGCCGCTTCTTTTATTTGACGGGAATAATTCAAAATCGCCTCGGAGTTAGCCAGGAGCAGACCGCGGTCAAATCCAAAACAATCCAAGGCACCGGCTTGCGCCAGGGACTCCGCTGATTTCTTGTTCAAATCCTTATCGGTAATTCTTTCAACAAAATTTTCCAGACTGGTAAATTGGCCATTGTTTTTTCTTTCCTGAAAAATAACGCCGCAAATATGCTCGCCCACATTTTTGATGGCGGTAAGGCCAAAACGGATCCGGCCTGGCTCGTTATGCTTGGAAACCATCGCGAAATTGCGAAAACTCTCATTCACATCCGGAGGCAGAACTTCAATATTCATGCGATGGCATTCGTGAGTAATCGCCGCCACCTTGTCCGCATCCCCGGCTTCGGCTTGGAGGACCGCCGTCATGTATTGCACCGGATAATGCGCTTTCATGTAGGAAGTCTGATAAGCGACGATGCCATAACTCGCGGCATGCGCCTTGCCGAAACCGTAGGCCGCGAACGGCTCAATCTGCGTCCACAAATCCTCAATTTTTTCGCTTGGCATTCCGCCTTTGTCGCGACAACCTTGAAAAAATTTTATCTTTTGTTTTTCCAGTTCCTCCGGAATTTTTTTGCCTATCGCTTTCCGAAATTTATCGGCTTCGGTCCAGTCATAGCCGGCCAGTTCAATCGCCGAGAGCAAAACATCTTCTTGATACACCAACAAACCGAAAGACGCTTTTAAGTATTTCTCCATGCGCGGATCCAGATATTGGATGGCCTCCGGATGATGTTTGCGTTTGATGTATTCCGGAATAGCATCCATCGGACCCGGACGATACAGCGCCACCATGGCCATTATGTCATCAATGGTGGTCGGTTTCAGTTCTTTCAACCAACGAGTCATGCCTGATCCGCCGAGCTGAAATGTGCCCATCGTTTCCCCTCGCGCCAACATTTCAAAAGTTTGGGTGTCATCGAGCGGCAAAGAATATATATCCACTTTGTCCCCGATGGTTTTCTCCACAATTTCCACCGCTTTACCCAAAATGGACAAATTGCGAATTCCCAAAAAATCCATTTTCAAAACTCCGGCGGCTTCCACGGCGTGCATTTCGTATTGCGTGATGATTTTATCGCCGCCCGTTTCTCTCTGGATCGGGGTGAAGTCCGTGAGCGGCGTCGGCGAGATCACCACGCCAGCGGCGTGAATGGAGGTGTGTCTGGCGCAACCTTCCACTTTTTTCGCGAGATCCAAAAGTTTTTTCACTTCGGCGTTGGTTTCATATAATTTTTTCAAATCCGGTTCTTCTTTGAGGGCGCGTTCCAAGGTCATTGGAAATCCCTGCGATCCCATCGGGATCAGCTTGGCCACTTGATCGCAAAAACCATAAGAATAACCGAGAGCGCGGCCGACATCGCGGGCGCTGGCGCGGGCGGCCATGGTTCCGAAAGTGATAATCTGCGCCACTTTATCCGCGCCGTATTTTTTAGTGACATAAGCAATCATTTCATCACGACGATCATCGGCGAAATCCGTATCAATATCCGGCGGACTGGGACGAAACGGGTTCAAAAACCTTTCAAATGGCAGCTTAAAACGCAACGGATCAACCGTGGTGATGCCAAGCAAATAAGAAACCAGTGAACCGGCGGCTGACCCTCTGGTCGTCTCCACGATCCCATGCGTTTTGGCATAATCAACAAAATCCGACACGCACAAAAAATAGGGCGTATACCCCTTGGAAAAAATAATTCCCAATTCATACTCAATTCTCTCTCGCACCGCGGCGGTCAAAGGCATATACCGCTCCACTCTGGCGTAAACCTGCTCCCGCAACATTTCGTCCGCGGTCTTGCCGGGCGACAATTGGATTGGCGCGAAATGCCAAACATTGAGAGGAATTTCAATATTCACGCGATCGGCGATTTTCACGGTATTTTGGAGCGCCTGAGGCACATTGCGAAAACGCGAAAAAATATCCTCGCCTTTATTCAATGATCTGTCCACTTGACGATAATCTTCCCGATCTCTCTGCTCCACTTTCCAGCCCTCGCGAATACAAGTCAAAATATCCTGCGCCTCCGCGTCGTCCGGCTTCAAATAATGCGCGTCTCTCGTCACGACCAACGGCAATTCGGTATCTTCGGCTAATTGAATCAATTTGGTATTAACCTCAACCTGCCCGGGAATAGCGGGATGATCCTCAAGCTCCAAATAAAAATTCTCCGCTCCGAATATCTCGCCATATTCCTCGACCACCCGCCGCGCGTCGTCCAATTTTCCTTCTTTGAGAAGAGCCGGTATTTCTCCTTGAATCGGACCGGAAAGCGCGATAATCCCCTCATGCCAACGACGCAATGATTCTTTATCAATTCTCGGCTTATTTTGAAACATTCCCTCCATCTGGCCGACGGAAGATAATTTCAGCAAATTTCTGTAGCCCTCATAATTTTCGGCCAAAAGAACCAGACGGTATATTTCTTTGTCTAAAATCGGATCCTTGTCATGAAGCGATCGTGGCGCCAAATATGCCTCAAAACCGATAATCGGCTTCACCCCTTCGGCCAAGCAGGCCTGGTAAAATTCAATCGCCCCGTACATCACGCCGGAATCAGTGAGAGCAATCGCTTTGAACCCCAGCTGTTTGGCGGCCTTAACCAAATTTTTCACTTTGGTCAAACCATCCAGCAAAGAATAGTGGGAGTGAACATGCAAGTGGATGAAATTCATACTTGATTAGACCATTAGTGCAATTTTGGATTGAAATATGGTCGTATCTTACCGTAGGAGGTGGAGAAAAGCAAATGAAAAAAATGACCGGCCGAACGATCGCTTTCGCAATAAAAAAATCTCTGTTCACAAAAACAAAGACTTCAGAATTGGACTTGTTTTTCCGTTTTATTCTTTTTTCTTTCTTTTTTTGTCCGTCTTGGCGCCGAATTTATCAGTCAATTTGTTGACTACCAATTTTTCTATCAAACCGCCGACCATTCCGACAACCGCGCCGACGCTTCCTGACAGTCCGTCCATTTTTTTACGAATAAACTGCACCGCCTCGGCGATAAGCTCCAATTTGCCGGTGACATTTTCAATGATATCGTTGGCGTTGCGCAAAACGCGCGCCGCTTGATATAATAGCCAGCACAAAAAAACCGTCAGCCAAAGCGCGCAAAGAGACAAAACTACAAAAAGTAAATCACTACTGGTGGAAAGTGCCATAAAATATCCCCTCCCCGCTCTAGCGACAAGCAAGCGCGCTTGAGCGTTAATAATAACAAGCGATGTTAGTATAACACATTTTTGTCATTCACCAAAATAGATAAATACTTCGCACCCGCCCCGAATTTTGCCGTCACAAAAAAACTACCTTATCTCCACTCCGAATTTATCCGAGAGAAGTCGTGTTATTTTATTGTGTGCCGTCTCCACTTCCAACGCCGTCAAAGTTTTTTTTACAGACTGATAAGTGATCCGATAGGCCAGGCTTTTTTTGCCAAGCGGAACATTATCCCCTTCAAACACATCAAATAAATTGACCGAATAAACCAACTCGTCCGCGGACTGAATAACGCCAACGATGTTTTGGTGTTCAACCGTCTTGTCCACCAAGAAAGCGATGTCGCGAACTACGGTCGGATACGGCGACAACGGGCGATACTTATTATCCGGCTCAATGCGCGAGTTCAATTCGTCCAGGCTTAATTCCAGTATGGCCACCTTCTCCGAAATTCGGAGGCCGGCTTGGATAACCGGATGCAACTCCCCCACCGTTCCCACCAAATTGCCACCGACAAAAATTTCCGCCGACCGACCGGGATGATAATAATTTTGTGAATCCTCGATCCTCCTTAATTCAAATTCAACGCCCAATTCTTGACCCAATTTAGTTAAGTCCGAGGTCATTTCATAATAAGGAATCCCCTCTTTTTTTTGGGAAAACACCATTCCCAGTTTTGTTTCCTGACGCGGTAAAAGCGCGTCGCTTTTTTCCGAGATTCGCGCGCCGGATTCTTCGGCGTTGAATACTTTGCCAATTTCAAAAAGTTTGATTCTATCGCCATGGTGTTGATTTTTCTCCAAATTTTCCACCAGGCCGGGCGCGATTTCCCGACGCAAAAATGGGCGATCTTTGGCAATCGGATTTTCCAATTCAATATATTTAGCAATTTCGTCGCCAAACCTAACCGCCGTTTCCGGCGTGATGAAAGAATAATTATAAACCTCGGAATAATCCGATGCCAACGCCAATATCTTTTTAATTTGCCTTTCCAGTTTTCTGAGGGTGTTGACTTCCGGAGAATTGATGGAAAATTCCGGCAATGCGGCCGGCACGCTATCATACCCATTGATGCGCAATACCTCCTCCACCAAATCTTCGGCGATGGAAACATCTTTTGTCGCCCGCCATGACGGAATCACCACGGTTAATTTTTCTTTTTTTTCTTTTACCGCAAACCCGAGTTTAGTCAAAATTCCGACGATTTTTTTTTGTCCAATTTCCACGCCGATTTTTTTTCGAAAATAATCAACGCTGATTTCAATCGGCCTAGAATTCAATTGAAAATTCCTTTCATCCGCGGTCACGCTCGCGACCGTCGCGCCGGGACACAGTCGCTTAACCAATTCCACCGCTTTTTGCAAAGCGAGCGGGCACCAATTCGGATCTAAACTTTTCTCAAATCTCTGCGCGGAATCCGTGCGGATCCCGAGACGAGTGGAAGTTTTGCGGATATTGACCGGATTGAAATTGGCTGATTCAAAAATTATTTCCGTGGTGGTGTCGCTGATCGCGCTATCAATCCCTCCAATCACTCCGGCCAATGCCAACACTTTATCCTCGCTCGCAATTACCAAATCATTGGCGTTCAATTCATATTTCTTGCCATCAAGAGCCTCCATCATCTCGCCATTCACCGCCGGCCGGACTGTAATTCGTAATTCGTAATTCGTAATTCGTAATTTACTCGCGTCGAACGCGTGCATCGGAGAACCCAAGTCCAGCATCACGAAATTCGCGATATCCACGATATTGTTGATGGAGTTCACCCCGACCGCCGCCAATTTTTGTTTGAGCCAATCCGGCGAGGGACCGACTTTTATACCGGACATTGCCACTGCCATGTATCTTGGACACATCTTGATGTCTTTCACTTCCACCTTTAATTTCAACGCGGATTTTTTTAATTTAACGATTTTTTTCGTTTTATATTCCAGTAAATTTTTGTTGAACAAGGCCGCCACTTCGCGCGCGATGCCATAATGCCCCCACAAATCTGGCCGGTTGGAAAGCGACTTATTGTCTATTTCAAAGACTGCGTCATCCAATCCCAGAGCCCTGGCGAGAGGAACGCCCGCGCGGTCATCATTCTGAGCCGAGAGCGAGGAATCACTTGGCCTGTTAACCAAACCACTGAATCCTTCATTACCGTTCAGGCTTACATTCGTCAAATCCAAAATTTCTTTTTCGTCTTTCAAAGGAAACATACTACCCAAACCGATTTCCGTGGAGGCGCAAATCATCCCGAACGATTCCAGGCCGCGGATCTTCGCCGGGCCAAGCTCAACCAATTCCCCTTCACCGTGCCAGCGCACTTTGGCGCCGACCTTGGCCAAGGCCACCAACATCCCGACGCGGACATTGGAACCGCCACAGACAATTTGCAGTTTTTCCGCGCCGACATCCACTTGGCATAATTTCAATTTATCGGCGTCAGGATGCTTAACCGCCGAAACAACTCTTCCGACGACCACTCCGCTCAAATTTTTTGCAAGATTGTTTATACCGTCAACTTCCACCGTTCCGGCTTTTAATTTTTCCCCGATTTCCTCCGACGTGGTTGAATCCGGCAGATCAATATATTGTTTTAACCAAGATAAGGACACTAACATACTAAAACTGTTCTAAAAATCTTAAGTCGCCACTTTCCAAAAGCCGAACGTCTTCAATGCCGTATTTAAGCATGACAAGGCGCGTCAGTCCGAGACCGAAAGCAAAACCTTGATAGACATTCGGATCAATATTCCCCTCTTTCAAAACATTAGGGTGAATCATACCGGCGCCGAAAATTTCCAACCAGCCGGTCTGCTTGCATAATCGACAGCCATTGCCTTTGCACAAAAAACAAGCAACCTCGCCGTTCACGCCCGGCTCCACAAAAGGGTAAAACTTGGGACGCAATCGCAGTCGCGTTTCCGCCCCGTACAAATGTTTAGCCACTGATTCCAAAACGCCTTTCAAGTGGGCGAATGTGATATCTTTGTTTATGACCACTCCTTCCAGCTGATAAAAAGTATGCTCATGGCGGACATCCGTCGCTTCGTTGCGATAACATTTTCCGGGGGTAATCATTCGCAATGGCGCGCCGTATTTTTTCATCGCCCGCACTTGCATCGTGGAGGTGTGCGTCCGCATCACCCATGGCGAGTCAGAATCCATACCATGCCCTTTGATATAAAAAGTATCCTGCATGTCGCGCGCCGGATGCGATAACGGTATGTTCACCGCCGTAAAATTATAATAGTCGCTTTCCAATTCCGGACCGTCGAGCACCATAAATCCCATGGAAACAAAAAAATCTTCCAAATCGTTCTGCACCTGCGTGTTGGGATGGGTGTGGCCGCGCGGCTCCGCCGGCAATTTGGGGGCGGTGATATCAATCGCCTCGTTCGCGATCGCGCCTTGCAATTCAATATTATCCAATATATTTTTCTTTTCTTCCAATTTAACGACCATTTCCCGTTTTAATTCATTGATGAGAGTGCCAAATTCTTTTTTGGCGTCTTCGTCCAACTCTTTCATTGACTTCATCGCTTCGGTCATTCGGCCGGATCGGCGCGAAAAAAAATCCTGTTCCAGCTCTTCCAGTTTGGCCGAATTTTCCGCCGCCGCCAATTCCGCCAAAAAATCTTTTTTTATTTTTTCAATTATCATTTTTTGATCCATACCGGATTAAAACAATCCCTTGACATCCCGCCAAGTGACGACGACGATAAGCGCCATCAAAAGCGCGAAACCGATGGTATGCGCCAGCTGTTCGTATTTCAAGGGCACTTTTTTGCCGGTAAATTTTTCAATCAGAATAAACATCGCGCGGCCGCCGTCCAAAGCCGGAAAAGGGAGAATATTGATTACCGCCAAACTCAAAGAAATCATGGCGGTGACATTGATGAGATAATTGAAGCCCAGCTTGGCGCTTTGGCCGACGACAATGGCGATGCCGACCGGTCCGGACACGTCAAGCGACAAGCCCTGGCCGATAATTAAATTCTTGAACAAAAAATAAAAAGCGACGAGGATATTGATGACGCCGATGCCGGCCGCGACAAAGCCTTTATAAACCGCGAGGTACCACGGATAGCGGATCACGCCGGCGTCCGCCAGATAAACGCCCAACCGAGAATCGGCCGCGCTGCCGCCTTCCAAAACCGCTTTGATCATTTTTTCCTCGCCCGAACGACTTATCTTTATGGCCAGTTCCCCTTTCCCGATTTCTTTTATCAAAGAAACCATCTGCCCGGAATATTTAATCTCAATGCTGTTTATGGACAAAATTTTATCCCCAACCATGAGCGTCGCCTTTTCCGCCGGAGAATTTTTTTCCACTTGCTGGATCATCACTGCCGGCGCTTGCACGATAATCGCGTCCGAATCCTCCAATCCGTTCATATCCGCGGGCAGTCCGATCACAAAACCGACGCTCAAGAGCGCGGCCGCCAATAAAAAATTCATGGTGACGCCGGCCACGAGGACAATGATTTTTTTCCAAGTTTTTTGATAACCGAAACT
>JBBTQT010000066.1:0-1168 GCA_038065575.1 Patescibacteria group bacterium | reverse complement strand
TCGCCAACGATGAATTAGCCGCGATTGATTTGAACGATTCGCTGTTTGTCGGTGAATTGGCGCTCGATGGCGCTCTCCGGCCGGTTCAAGGGATCTTGCCTATCGCCATTTTCGCGAAGGAAAAAGGCTACAAAAAATTATTTTTGCCCACGGCCAATGCCGGCGAGGCCGGCCTGATTGAGGATTTGGCCATTTATCCGGTTGATACTCTACAAGCGATGATTGATCACCTAACAGACATCAAACCGATTGCTCTCTACCGCCGAGCGCCAATGGAAAAAACCGACGGCGAAATTGATTCGGAAATGGACATGATTTATGTCAAAGGCCAGGAATTCGTGAAACGGGCTTTGGAAATCGCGGCGAGCGGCGCGCACAATATCTTGCTTTCCGGTCCGCCCGGATCAGGAAAAACTTTGCTGGCGCGCACGATGCCATCAATCTTACCCAAAATGACGGCCGCCGAGGCGATCGAAGTGACCAAAATCTATTCCGTGGTCGGCGGACTCGCGCCAGACCACCCGCTCATCTCCACCCGTCCCTTTCGCGCGCCACACCATAGCGCCAGCGCGGCTGCTCTCGTCGGCGGTGGCCGCTACCCGCGGCCGGGAGAAATCTCTTTGGCTCATCGCGGCGTGCTGTTCCTGGACGAATTTCCGGAATTCCCTCGTTTCGTGTTGGAAACATTGCGCCAGCCACTCGAGGACGGGATCATTACCATCGCCCGCGCCCAAGGAACATTGACTTTCCCGGCGCGCTTCATGCTGGTCGCTAGCCAGAACCCCTGCCCTTGCGGCTACGCTAGCGATCCGGAAAGAACTTGTGTTTGTTCAGCCTCGTCCATCGCCAACTACCGAAAAAAAATCAGCGGACCGTTGCTTGACCGCATTGATCTGCATGTGGAAGTGCCACGAATAAAATTTGATAAATTGAGCCAAGACAACTCGTCCGAATCATCAGCCCAAATCAGAAATCGGGTGGAGGCGGCGCGCGAACGGCAAACAAACCGCTTCCGCGGGCTGAAATGCGCTTCCAACAGCGAAATGAGCAACAAAGAAATCAAAGAATTTTGCAAACTTGGCGAGGAATCAATCGAAATCCTGCGCCAGGCGATGGCGAGCCTCCATCTCTCCGCGCGCGGCTATCACCGCGTCCTCAAACTGGCGCG
>JBBTQT010000065.1:0-6630 GCA_038065575.1 Patescibacteria group bacterium | reverse complement strand
CATCAATCGCCCGACAATGATCGCTCGCCTGAATCCACTCGCGGACATTACTCCCTTCACCATACAACGGCACTAATTTATTCTCCAATAAGTTAGTAATAAAAAGTGGAATGACCTTCTCCGGATATTGGAACGATCCCATGAAATTGCAACTATGGGTAACGACCACCGGCGTCTGATAGGTCGCGAAATATGATCGACAAAGCAGATCGGCGCCGGCTTTTGAGGCGGCGTAGGGGCTGTTGGGGGCAAAAGGAGATTTTTCGGTAAACTCTCCGGCCTCAATACTGCCAAATACTTCGTCCGTTGAAACCTGCACCATTTTTTTCAGGTTAAAATTCTTGGTTGCTTCCAAAAGATTATAGGTGCCAAAAATTCCCGTGCGTAAAAAAGCCGTTGGATCCATGATTGACCGGTCCACATGCGTCTCGGCGGCGTAATTGATGATCACATCAATGGCATATTTTTGGATAGCGCCGTCCACTGATTCCTTGTCGCAAATATCCCCTTTGACGAAGACATATCGTTCATCATTTTCCACTTCCCGCAGATTCTCCAAATTTCCGGCGTAGGTCAATTTGTCGTAATTGACGACAAAATAATCCGGATATTTATCCAGAATATATTTGATAAAATGAGAACCCATGAAACCAGCGCCGCCGCAAACCAATAATCTCATACTACATTACTTTATATTCAAAACTATCATCGCTACGCAGGGGCTTATCACTGAAAAAAACCAAAATGGCCTCCTCCTCGCTGATATTTTTGGTGGCGAAAGAAATATAGGACGGGACATGGATCACCTGCCTCGCCGGCTTCATGGTGATTTTTTGTCGCTCTTTTGTTTTCACATTTTCAAACACCACTTCCAATTGGCCGGACTCCGCATAGAACATCAATTTTGTACGCCGGTGGTAATAATTGCCGGTGCAAACACCGGGACTGATCACCAGACGCGACATAAAAACATCACCGATTCGGACGGTGCTCAAAATTCTCCCCGGCTTGCTTTTGTCGCTCGCAAACTGAAAGACAGAGATGAAATTTTGATTTTTTTTGGATATCGCTTTTGGCATAAATTTTTATTGCCGATTCTTCATTAAAGAGCCCCTAACCAGACACCAAGCCGCCAAGGTTTCACCGTCCCAGATATCGCCACGGCTGATCATTTCCTCAATTTCCTCCGGATGACGGTAAATTATTTCAATTTCTTCAGTATCGTCCGGTTGCGGATTTTGCTGATTGTCCGCTCTCGCGATGTAAACATGCACCAAGTCTCTGATCAGCCCGATATCCGGCTCAAACGAACCGATACTAATGAAATCCTCGGCCACCCAGCCGGTCTCCTCCAACAATTCACGCCGCGCGTTTTCGAGCGCCCCGATGCCCGGCTTCATTCCTCCGCAAGGAAACTCAACGCTCTGCCGATCCGACAAGTAACGGTGCTGAATCACCATCACCACCCGGCTATCGGCCAAGACCGGCACCACCATCACCGCGCCCCCGGTCTCGGCGTAATAATAATCGCCCGTTCCCCCGCGCGGTTTTTCATAGGTGTCATGCTTATACTCCCACCAAAGATTTTTATCAATAACTTCTTCACTCAATTTTTTCAAATGTTTGGTCATAGTTTACCTTTATTTTTCTTTTCTTTCGCCAATCTTCGGATCGACTGGTACCATTCTTCATATACTTTGTTCGGAAATAATTTTCTCCAAATTGTCTGCCTAAGGTGTCGAAGATTAAGGTCAAATTTCAAATCCGGATCAAGCATGCACCGCACGCACGCGAGACTATCTTCCAAAATTTTCCGTTCATTTTCCGGACATTCTTCCAGACTTCTCAATAGTTCATTCTCCTTAATTTTCAATGTTTCCAGCAAATGCCTAACTGTATCCGTCTTACTATCATCACTCAATTTATCCTCCAAAATAGAGTTAAATTCCGTTAATAAGCAAGGAAAGAGAGGATATTCCTTCCTAATCACGTTGGCCCCGGCGCGGAATATCTGCCCGATGCGCACCTCGGTAATATTCCAATCGTTCTCTTCATTAATTTCCCGAGCCGTCTTCCCTTCAATAAGGCCGTAAAAAATGATTAAAAACCTGTCCAGCGTTTGAACGCTCAACTTGTGGGGCTTTGTCTTGATTGAATTGACGATCCGAAGTAAATCCAGCTTGGAAAGAATTTTTTGTTCCGTATTGATTCCATCTCTTACCTCTTCATCAAAAGCAACATGATCGTCTATATAAGAAACTCTTCTTTTCGAGCTTTTACGATAAAGATCAATCAGCAGGTTGCGATAGACGGCGCCGCGTCTAGCCTTGTCCGTCAGAAATACTTGCCAACCGTCCTTGGCGGGCGATCTCACGACCATTTCCATAATCTGATCACGGATAAACTCCAAGGCTTCAAGTTTGCTGAAATCGCTTCTGAAATTAGCCTCCTTCACGAGAGTGTTCAAAAATGCTTTATCGGTCGTATATACGATCTCATACACTCGTTTGGCGATTTCGTCCTTCTCTATTTGAGTGTCACCGGCGTCAACCGCCATTTCCGGCGCGACCGGTGGCAATCCTCCTGATTCTATATCTTTCATAAGATTTTAGAATAATAAAGCTAACTCCTTCGGACTTACATTTCCCGGATTCTTAATGATAGTATGCATACTGCCACCACCATCACCATCATACCGAGGCATAATATGAAAGTGCAAATGTGGCACCACCTGACCGCCGGCCGGATTTTCATTCCAGCCGACATTGAAGCCATCGGGATTCAAAACCGTTTGAATTTTGTCCATAGTTTTTTTTACGCTTTCAATCATTTTTTTGGCCTCGTCCGGGCTCAATGAAGCGAAATTATCCCGATGAATTTTTGGCACGACCACCGTGTGCCCTTTGGCATGGGGGAAAATATCCAGGAATGCCAAGGCGTAATCATCCTCAAAAACCGTGTAATTGGGAATTTCTCGGTTGATGATTTTACAAAAAATGCATTCTTCCATAAGCGCTGATTTAAGACCGATTTAATTATACCTACCCCCACTTTACCTTATTTCCGGGGATTTTTCAACCCTATAGGGTCAACAAAATTTTTCTTAATTGTAGACCGTTCCACTCCGCAATTGGCTCGGATAATTCCATTCCGGCGGAATTCAAGGCTAATCCCGCGTCCCCGTGGTCTTTTTCGTCTATTTTCAAGTCGTACCAATACACCGGCAGACCGCTTTTCAACAGATTCAGGACGGCCCGCCTCTCAACATCACTCCCCAAACCGGCAATCACCTTACGCGTCGGAAACAGATATTTGTCAGCGTAGCGAGTGACGATAATCGCCTCCGGCTCGGTGCGATTGATTATTTCCGTTCGCCATCCGTAATAATCGGCAACATGACTTTTCACGGCCATGAGCCCCTCAAACGGTCGATAAACCATCCGCGCGCTCGCGATTGACAGCGCGCCGACAAGTAAAAACGCGATTATTTTGCCCCCACGCCCCAATCGCCAAATTTCATGAACAAAAATAACGGCGAGAGGCAAAGCAAAAACGAAAATCGGCAGGAAATAACGCGTCTGCGAACTGCCGATTGAAACCGCTCCGGCCAAATTGTCGGCGAAATTCCAAGACCCATAAAAAATCAGCAAATATGACAATCCAAAAATCAGAGAGGCGATGTAAGCGCGAATCCGTGGCGCGTCAACCGCCAATTCCGCGAAATGCCCGGCCGCGGACGCTTTTCCGGACGAATTTTTTGCTGAAAATACCGATAGAAAAGTCACAAACAAAAAACCGCCGAAATACAGAAGCGGCCACGGATAAAATAAAATGAAAATGTAATGATAAAAATTTTTCAGGATGGCCACCGGATGAAAACCAAACGGCAAAAGTAAATTACCGAGCCCGGGAATAGTGGATTTTATGGAGAGAATCGTACCGGCGTCGCCGTCAAGCTCCGGTCGGGCGTATCCGGTGCCGAGTATATTGCCGTAATACAAATACTGCGTGAAAAAATAAATCGTCGCGCCCGCGATCAAGCCACCGGAAAAAGATAAAAGACTTTTCTTGTCCCATTTTTTACATTGTGTGAGGATAATGCCTCCGCCCAAAATTGCCAGTAAGCCTAATTCCGAACCGCGAAAATAGACCGGCAAAACCCAGCTCAAACCCAAAACAAAACTCCAAAATTTATTTTGTTGATTTTCTTTTTCCGCATCAATGTTTCGGACGCAGGCGTAAAGAAAAAAAATCAACGCCAGACAAAAAATGGTGTTATTCTGAAATGGACGGCTGGCATAGTACCACCAGGGCGGCAGAATATAGAGAGCAAGGGCGGAAAAAAAGGAGATCCGCTCGCTGAATATTTTTTTCAAGAACGGATAAAACAACAAGGGTGTAATCGCCGCGATAAGTGGAGTAATACTTACGACCACAATATTGAGCCACCGAACGCCGGTAAAAAATATAATGATTTTGACAATCACGCCATAGATGAGAATCATTCCCGGAAAACCGATGGGCGCGAGACTACCTCTGACGACCGTCATACTGCGCGGATGAACTTGATTGTCAGTCAACTCCGCCAGCGGTTCAAGATAACCGAATTCACTGTTCAACACCAACCGGCGTATAAAAAAATAATTAGCCGCTTCGTCCGGCTGATTCAAGACCAAAAATGCCGGTTCCGTCCGACCCTCAAAAACCGTTGGGGGCATTGCGAGAGGTGTAGGCCAAATGTACAAAAAAAGATAAACAAAAAAGAAAACGATGGAGACGAACAGTAAAATTCTTTTATTCCAAAAATCGCTCATACACCGTGCTTGAAAAGGCTGATAATGGCGAGCCCGACGGACAATCCGAACAACCAATAAGCGATCGGCAACAAACTCGGTTGGTTATTCAAGATGGCGATCATGGTAATGCCGGTCGCGAATACTTGAGCCTGCATTTTTATTTTCCCCCAGATATTGGCCATCCGCACTGTTTTGAAACGCAATCTCGCCCAGAGCGCGCTAACGATAAAAATAATTTCCAGCGACAAAATACTGATGCCGAGCCAGACGCCAAAATGACGGAAAACCACCAAAAACACCATTGAACCGATCAGTAATTTGTCCGCCAGCGGGTCAAAAAGCATTCCGAATTTGGTGATTTGGTTGCGGGTTCTGGCCAATGAACCGTCAATCGCGTCGGTAAAGGCGGCCAGAAGAAACAACACCACCCCGGTTTTATAATGAAAATTAAGCACCAAAAAGAACACGAACGGTGTCAAAATGACGCGTAGCAAGGTAATTTGATTAGGGGTGACGGAATCAGGCAAAAAACGGATGATAAATTTATCCAGCAGACGGTCATGAAGATGAACTTCATCGGCCGGTTGATAAACGAACAGATCGGCGTTTTTTTGCTTGATTGTCTTGAAAAAAGGCATAATTTGGATTACAATTGACTGGCGTATTATACACCGCCCTACGCTTGTTTTCAATATTGGTATGCGACTAACCAACAATCAGATTTTATCCATCTCGATCACGGCTGCTATTTTGTTGACCGCCAATTTGTTGTTTTTCCAAAATGGCACTATCGGCATTGTCGGCATACTCGCTTATTTCGCCGGTCTGACAATGATAATCAAAAAAACCGCCAAAAAAGAGATTGAATCCCTGCCGTTGATTTTTGGATTTTCCACATTATTGTCTTTTCTGATAATCGCTCTGTCCATCACCTATTATGTGTACGCGATCAATTCGGCCGTTTCAATAATCATTTTATGGCTACCGGTGATAATCGCCGGGTGGCGACTATTAAATATTACCGCCCGAGCACCATTGCCGTTTGCTATCAAAAAAATATTCGCAAAAGAAAATCTCTGGCCGGCGATTATCTTGGTCGCTGAGTCGGCTTTATTTTTTAATGTATTCGTCCAGCGCACCTCCGACCTCTTGAAATCTCCCTGGCAAGCGCTCGATCCCGAATTTTTTTTGCTCTATACCGGAGCCACCGTAGCGATTATCACGGTCAATTATTTCGGAAAATATAATTGGATTAAATACGCTCTTACTTCCATCCATTTATTTTTGACCTATGGCATCGCCGCCATCATTTATCCACTCGGCTACGGCATTGACGGTTTCATTCACCGCGCCGCGGAAAATTATATACTGGAAAACGGCTTCATCACTCCCAAACAGCCATTTTATATCGGTCAATACGGATTAGTGGTTTGGCTGAAACACCTTACCGCCTTGCCCTTATTTTATCTGGATGTTTTTCTGGTTCCGGTTCTGGCCGCCGTCACCCTGCCCGCCACGATTGGCGCGACCCTCGAAAAAACATTCGGCATCGCCAAAAAATACGGAATCAGTCTGGCATTTTTCGTTCCCTTCATATTTTTTATCAACCTGAATCTGACCACGCCGCACAATCTCGGCATTCTATTCTTAATCATTACTCTCGGCGCGATCTTGACGCACATTTCCGGATACCTCCCCCGCTCCGCGCCGCTCGGGCTCGCCGCCGCCACTCTGGCCATTCATCCGCTTATCGGAACGCCTTTGCTGATTTTCACCATTCTGGCAATTCTCGCGAAAAAATTCCAGTCAAACAAAACCGCTTTTGCCGCCATTT
>JBBTQT010000064.1:0-3245 GCA_038065575.1 Patescibacteria group bacterium | reverse complement strand
ACCGGACGGGACTCGAACCCGCAACTTCTGCCGTGACAGGGCAGTGCTCTAACCAGTTGAACTACCGGTCCAAATTTTTCCATGTTCGGTAATAAACCATTTTACATATTTTGGATTTTTTGCTTTCTTCAATTTAATTTCCAGTTTTGTTGCTTCCTGATTGTCTAAACAGTCAATTGTTCCAATTAATATCCAAGGGATGCCGCGTTTGGTATAAATTTCAGTCCCATGATTGTGTTCATTAATTTTTCTTTCAATGTTATCTGTCTTGCCGATGTAATATTTATTCAGAGTTTTACTAAAAATGTAATAAACCACCCATTTCATAGAATATCCTTAACTCGGCAACTTTCCCGACTGAGTCGGGATGCTCTAACCAGTTGCCAGTCCCGACTCAGTCGGGAAACTACCGGTCCAAAATACGCGATTCCGTCGGGACGCGTAAATTATTTGGTGGCCGCTGCCGTCGCGGCTTTTTTGATCCGTTTCAATTTTTTCTTGTCGCGGCCGATTTTTTCCAATTTTCTGGTCGCTTTCCACAGGTTGCGAGTTTTTTTTCTTAGTCCCATATTGGTATTATGAATATTCAAAGCTGGGGATAGGATACCTTAATTTTTTGTCATTGTCAATACAAAAACCCTGAAAGTGTCCGGCGCGGCATAGGATCGAAGGAGGGGACGATCCCACCATCGCCAAACACTGTCAGGGTTTTTAAGGATAATTCACAAGGTATTGCCGACGAATTGTCCGCTACCTGGTATTATTTTACCGCCTTGACAATCGCTTCGAAGATCACCGAGTGGTTGGCCGCCAGATTTGAGAGGATTTTCCTGTCCAATTCAATATTGTTTTTCTTCAATAATCCCATGAATTGGCTGTAGCTGAGATCAAAAGCGCGAACTGCGGCGTTGATTTTCACTTGCCACAATGCGCGACTGTCGCGTTTCTTGACGCGGCGATCGCGGAGGGCGTATGATCCGGCTTTCAGGTCGGCGACTTTCGCCACTTTCATGAGGGATTTTCGTCCGCCTTCAAAACCTTTCACTCGCTTGAGCAGGCCGCGGCGTCTTTTGGCATGGTGCATGCCTCGCTTTACTCTGGGCATATTGGCAATTACGAATTAAAAATTACGAATTAAGAATTAATTGATACGGTTACGATTTTGTGTGTTCAACGGACACAATTCGTAATTCGTAATTTTTAATTCTTAATTGTTGTAAGGCAGGGCGGTGACAATCACTTTTTTCATTTCGCGCGAAATGCTTACATCGGAGCGTTTGTTGCGTTTGGTATTGCCACTTTCCCGGGAGTTAAAATGATCTTGACCTTCGGCTCTTTTAATCACTTTAATCCCTTTTTTGGATTTTTTGACGATAAAGCGTTTGGAAATCGCTTTTTTGGTTTTTAATTTCTTTGGCATATTGAGTATATTTTGGGTTCGCCCCTCTCGGTAAAAAGTGGGGCTATTGTAGCACAAATTATTATTTATGTCAAGGGAAGCGCCGCCTGGTGGCGGGGTTTATTTTTTGGCGATAATTGCCGTCATTTTGTGGTCTTGTTTCTGGATTTCCTGTTCCTGGCGAATCGGCATGGTCGCACCGATCAGACCGATGAATCGGCCGATGATTTCGTAGGCGATGTCCATTTTGCCGTGTTCGCGCCCGCGCAGGATCAATTCAATTTTCACCTTGTCGCCTCGATCCAAAAATCTCTCCGCCTGTTCTTTTTTCACCCCCAAATCATGATCGCTGATGCGAACCGAAAGCCGGACGCCCTTGATTTCGCTCACATGGGAATGCGCTTTCTGCTTGCGCGCTTCTTTTTCTTTCTGGTACTTGAATTCGGAAAAAATAATCAGTTTGGCGACCGGCGGATCGCTCTTGGGGTTTATTTCCACCAAATCAAATTCTTTTTCCTCGGCGAGACGCAAGGCGTCACGCGTCGGCATTTCTCCCAAATTATTTCCGTCATTATCAAGCAAAAGCACTTTTTCCGAAGTGATTTCCGAATTTTTTTTATAGCCGACCGTCAACGGTTTTTCCGGTCTTTTTTTGCGAGAAATACGCATACGTGAGAGAATTACCCGCCTTCGCCCATCGGGGCTACGGACGGGCGAGGCAAATTACGAATTAAAAATATCACATATTCATTTTTTTTGCAAGCGGTAGCCAAAATTCGTAATTCGTAATTTTTAATTCGTAATTACAATTGGTGGAGATGCCGGGAATTGAACCCGGGTCTAGCTGGGTTAACTTATCACACTACATGCGTAGTCTCTCTGGTATCTTGTTTCGGCGGTGTGAAAGAGGCAAAAACCGTCGAAACCAGCCGGAAATTACTTCGGCGAATCGCGTCCGGCGCGCGATTTACCTACGCTCGATGGGTTTACACCGCACGCTCTCTATCGAGTATTGAGAGGTACGATGGCTACCGCTTAACTAGGTTAAGCGACGGCGGAAACGAGTGAAGGCATTGCAAAGGCGCGAGCCAATGAAGCCTTGACTGTTTGGTATAAGTTTGCACTTATGGTTTGCCCGCTTTTACGAGGCTAGGCGTCTCGGCACGCGTGATAGAGATAACGGTCCAACTGTCGAAACCTGTCACCCCCGATCGTTGTTAATTAATAATTAACAATTAATAATTAATAATTGTGTCCGTCGTCGTACGCAACCGTCAATTCGTAATTATTAATTATTAATTTTTAATTCGTAATTGATCTACTCATTATACTTAATCTTTCTCTTCACTTCTCGTTCATTTTCTCTATTTTTGATCGTCTCGCGCTTGTCGTATTTCTTTTTGCCTTTCCCGAGGGCGATTTCAATTTTTATCTTCGGCCCCTTAGTATAGACCGACAAGGGCACGATTGTCAACCCTTCGGCATCGGTTTTTCGCTTAATATAGTCAATTTCCGATTGTTTCAAGAGAAGAATGCGACTTCGTTCCGGCTCGTAACCTTCCAAGTGGCCGGCATAGGGATAAGGCGAGATGCGAGCGTTCAGAAGATAGGGCTGGTCGCCATGAATTACCACATAGGAGCCGGAGAGGGAAATATGGCCGCCGCGCGCCGATTTCACTTCTTGGCCACTCAAAGAAATACCGGCTTCAAAAGTTTGTCGGATATCGTAGTCAAAACGGGCTTTTTTGTTGGTGGCGTAGACGGGCACGGGCGTGGAAATTACGAATTAATAATTACCTGCCTTCGTCCTTCGGGCTACGGACGGGCGAGGCGAATTACGAATTAT
>JBBTQT010000063.1:6231-6898 GCA_038065575.1 Patescibacteria group bacterium | reverse complement strand
GCGCCACGGCGATATTCAAATCCGTCCCGGATACGACGGTGAATTTGGCGAAATCAATGTTGTGGGCGGAGAGAAAAACGTTCGGCAAGGCGCTCTGGAACTGGAATAAAAAAACATCCCGACAGTGTCGGAATGTTTTTGACTCAAAAGAAAAGATTATTTCTTGGCTGTCTTCTTTGCTTTTGCTTTCTTCTTCGCTGGCATAATAGACACCCCCTCTCAAAAATTAAGATGATTTTATTTGCAACTTTGATATGACCATGGTGCACACCAAATTGTTTTACAAATAATTTTCGGAAATATTTTACATGACAAGCATTGACGTAAAATTTTCCTTGAAAAAAATAATTTATTTTTTTCTTCGACCTTTGATATATAGTATAGGTCTTTTTCTTTTATTTTTGAATAGAGCGCAAGAAAAAACTGTGGACAACTTTTTGTGAATTACGAATTTCAAATTACGAATTATCAATTACTAATTGCGTGGTGTCATTGCGAGGAGCGAAGCGACGTGGCAATCTCTTTGTTTTACTCACAGGACAATAGGATTCTAGGCAAGCTCAGAATGACGCAGTTTACAATTAATGATTCGTAATTCGTAATTTGAAATTCGTAATTGAAAAAAATATCCTGACTAAGTTTGGATATTTTTTTGTGACGCTTCTGT
>JBBTQT010000063.1:0-6131 GCA_038065575.1 Patescibacteria group bacterium | reverse complement strand
CTACAAAAAATAAACTCCAAAAATGGAGTCTATTTTTTGTGCCCCCAGCGCGAATACTCACTCGTCGCTTCGCTCCTCTTTGAGGAACCTTCCGGTTCCTCAATATTCCTCCTCAAAAAGTGAAACCTTACGGTTTCACCCTTCCCTCGTCCGATTCGCGCTTCTGTCTACAAAAAATAAACTCCAAAAATGGAGTCTATTTTTTGTGCCCCCAGCGCGAATCGAACGCGCGTTTCCAACTTCGGAGGCTGGCGTCCTATCCACTGAACGACAGGGGCATTTGGTGCACGATACACGAAACATGGAACATGACACATTATGTGGTTGCGTCATATTATGTGCGTCGTGTGTCTTGCCTCAAGTGCGCCAGGATGGACTTGAACCATCGACCCCCACTTTATAAGAGTGATGCTCTAACCACTGAGCTACTGGCGCGTATTTGTCCGTCAAAACCTTCTCTCCGGCGTAGTTTAGAATTAGGAATAACGGCCTGGACGGAGTGATTCTAGCATAGCCCCCTTGATTTTTCAAGCGATTATCGGTATAATCCGCCATAGATTAGCGGAAAGAATCAACGCCAATATACTTGTATGCAAAACAAATTTACAGTGAAATCCGAGGGTAATGGTGAACGGTTGGATGTCTGGTTCGCGAACGCGGCCGGCCTGACCCGTTCTCAGATTCAAAAAAATATCAAGGACGATTTGGTAACGATAAATGGCGTTCGGCCGAAAAAATTCGGAGAGATCGTGCATACCGGCGACATAGTGGTGATTTTGGCCATGGCCAAACGGCAAGAATCGATCATCGCTACGCAAAAAAGCGAAATTATTATTCCGGAGGTCAAAATCATTGCTGAGACCAAGGAATATTTGGTTATCTTCAAACCGGCCGGTCTGATCACCCATCCCGGCGCGCATATTGTCCGGAAGAGCGAGGTCTCGGCATCAGGAACATTGGCTTCTTGGGTGATTGAAAATTATCCGAAATTATGGGGAGTGGGGGAATACGAGAATCGTCCCGGCATTGTCCATCGTCTGGACAAGGAAACCTCCGGTCTCATGGTAATCGCCAAAACCCAAAAGTCGTTTGATTCCTTGAAAAAACAATTTCAAAATCGAGAAACCGAAAAAAAATATTATGCTTTGGCGCACGGAAAAATACCGGTGGAAAATGGCACTCTGGATTTTCCGATTGATCGGGGAGTAGGCGGTAAAATGGTCAGTCGTCCGATCACAAAAATAGTAAATCTTCGCAATGTCAACAAAATTTTGCCCGGAAAAGTCGCGCTCACCGAATTTTCGGTCATAAAAAGGTTTGTTAATTATACTTTGTTGGATTTGAATTTGCGTACCGGACGAACCCATCAAATCAGAGTTCATCTGTTTGCTTACAATCATTCGGTAGTGGGCGACAAATTATATTTTAACAAAAACCTAAAACGAGACAAAAATTTGAAATTGGATCGACTTTTCTTGCATTCATACAGTCTATGTTTTTCTGATTTGAAAAATGAAAAACAATGTTTCACCAGTCCGATGCCGGAAGAATTAGAACAATATCTAAAAAAATTAGTCCCACTAGTCTGATATTGTAATTCGTCTGTCCAGAATTTGTCGGGGAAATTTTAATAAGTGATTGCACGTCATTGCGACCCGCCTACGCTACGCTTCGGACGGGCAATGGGAGCGAAGCGACTGTGTCCGCCGTAGCCTGAAAGGCGAAGGAGGACGTGGCAATCTCATAGTTTATTTAATTGTACAATGGGATTGCCACGTCGCTCACTGCGTTCGCTCCTCGCAATGACGTGGAAATTCGTAATTCCCCTAAATGGATAAGTCTGGGTCTTATATAATTCGCCTGCTCGGCGTAGCGGAGCGAAGCCGAGTAATTCGTAATTGATTATGCTCTTCATTATCTCCAATCTCTCCGGCAGCGGCGGGGACAGCATTATTGAAAAATTAAGCGATTTTTTTCCGATTGAGCGGGTTATTACCACAAACACGAGGGCAATGCGTCCGACGGAATCGGAGGGGCATCCTTATTATTTCATTTCCAGAGAGGAATTTGAGAGGAAGATCGTTGCCGGCGAATTTTTTGAATATGCCCGAGGGTATAATGATATTTATTATGGCGTGACGAAGAACGAAATTGATCGGGTGAAGACGAGCGGAAAAATCGGGATCTGGAAAATTGAGTATAAAGGGGTAATGACCGCCAAAAAAATAATGCCCGGCGTAATCGCCATCCTCATCACCGCTCCTCTCGCAGTTTTGGAGGCGCGAATAAGAAGAAGAGATAATCCGACCGAGAGCGTCATCCGCGAGAGAATGGCCTACACCGAAGAATGGCTGAAACACCGCGATATTTATGATTACGAAGTGGTGAATGACGACGGCAAACTGGCCGAAGCCGTGGCGGAAGTGGTTGGTATCATCAAGACCCATAGCAATCTTGACAAATAAGGCGGTTTATAGTAAACTCCACCCAGTTTTATAACACTCCGATGTTGGGTTTCGCGGCCGCAAAAGCCCTCTCAACCTCTCGCTTAACAATATAAATTATGTCAGAAGACATTCGCAACGCTTTGAGTCCGGGCATGATCGTCAAGGTGCATCAAAAAATCAAGGAATTGAACGCCAAAGGCGAAGAAAAAGAGCGGATTCAGATTTTCGAGGGCATTATCATCGCCATGAAGCACGGTTTGGAGCATGCCGCCACCATCACCGTTCGCAAAATATCCGAAAGTATCGGCGTGGAGAAAATTTTTCCCATTCATTCGCCGGTGGTTGACAAGATCGAGCTGGTGCGCCGGATGAAAGTGAATCAAGCGCGGCCGGATTACATTCGCGCCTACAAAAAGAGATTGAAGGAAGTGAAAGCGAAAAAATAACAAAAAAATATCCCGATTTGAATCGGGGTATTTTTTTGTTGTCATTTCGACCGGAACGAAGCGGAGTGGAGAAATCCCTTGGTTAATGAGACAAAGCGGGGGATCCCTCGACTTCGCTCGGGATGACACTTTATGGCACTGTCGCCGAATGACAAAAAACCGTATTCGAAGACAGTCCCTTTATTCCATTTTTTTGAGGTACTTCCCGGTCCAGCTATTGGAATTTTTTGCCACTTCCCTGGGCGCGCCTTCGGCCACGATTTCGCCACCTTTTTTTCCGCCTTCTTCTCCCAAATCCATTACCCAATCGCTGGATTTGATGATGTCCAAATTGTGTTCAATGACGAGTACGGAATTGCCTTTGTCCACCAATTGGTTGAGCACATTCAACAGTTTTTTGATATCTTCAAAATGCAAACCGGTGCTCGGTTCATCCAAAATGTAGAGCGTCTGGCCGGTGGAACGGCGGGATAATTCGGTCGCCAGTTTTATTCTCTGTGCTTCTCCTCCGGACAAAGTGGTGGCGGATTGGCGCAGTTTGAGATAACCGAGGCCGACATTGCGCAGAACTTGCAATTTTTCCCGAATGTTGGGAGTCGCGCAGAAGAATTTGAAAGCCTCTTCTATCGTCATG
Source organism: Patescibacteria group bacterium (assembly GCA_038065575.1). GTDB lineage: Bacteria > Patescibacteriota > Patescibacteriia > Magasanikbacterales > UBA922 > JBBTQT01. The sequence goes on along the minus strand of JBBTQT010000063.1, from coordinate 2,604 downwards.
TTCAAGACATCGGCGATGTGCCGACTCAGATAATGGATTTCCAAAACTTCTTTGGTGTATCTCGTGCCGCCACATTCCGGACAATCAATGAATACATCATTCAAAAAGTGCATCGGGATGGTGATGAATCCTTCCCCGCCGCAGGCCTCACAGCGACCGCCGTCTTTGACATTGAAACTGAAAGTGCCGGCGTTCATTCCGCGCATTTTCGCTTCCGGCAATTCGGCAAACAAATCGCGGATCAAAGTGAAAATGCCGGTGTAGGTGGCGGGATTGCTGCGCGGGGTGCGGCCGATGGGTGTTTGATCAATGGTGATTACTTTGTCTATGTGATCAAGCCCCATGATGGAGGTATGTTCTCCCGGGGTGGCATGAGCGCGGTAGAAATACGCGTCCAAAGCCTTGCTCAAAATGTCAATAATCAAGGTGGATTTACCGGAGCCGGAGACGCCGGTGACGCAGACCAATTTTCCAAGAGGAATGCGGGCATCAATGTTTTTCAAATTATTAGCCTTGGCGCCGGTAATGACGATTTCTTTACCGCTTCCTTTGCGAGTTTTTTCCGGCGGTTCAATGGTTTCCAAGCCGGCGAGGTATCGTCCGGTCATTGACCCGGGATTTTTTTTCACTTGCGACGGCGTGCCAACGGCCATGATTTCACCGCCGTATTCGCCGGCGCCCGGACCGACATCAATCAGATAATCGGCGGCTTGCATAATCGCTTTATCATGCTCCACCACGATGACGGTGTTGCCGGCGTCCCGCAAACTGGTCAGAGTGTTAATCAGCATGTCATTGTCGCGCGGATGCAAGCCGATGGAAGGTTCATCCAATATGTAGATCAGGCCGGACAAACCGGCGGATAATTGGGTGGATAAGCGAATTCTTTGCGATTCTCCGCCGGAGACGGTGTTGAGCGAGCGATCCAGATTCAAGTAGGGCATACCGACTTTGATCAAGTAGCCCAGCCGGTTCAATATCTCCTTGGCGATTGGAGTGATGACACTTGAATCGGCCGCGGTGAGCGCGCTCTCGCCGAGATTTTTTTTGGCGGTGAGTTGTTTGAAAAATTCGGCGCAATCTTCGATGCTCATCTCGGACAGTTCGGCGATATTCACACCCCGGATTTTGATGAACAAATTATCTTCTTTCAACCGTTTGCCTTGGCAGACGGAACAAATTTTTTCGCGCATGTATTGCTCAATTTCTTTTTTGACATAATCGGATTTTGTCTCCAAGTATCTTTTGGTGAGGTTCGGAATAACCCCTTCAAATTGCGTTTTTTGATTGTCAACGAGATATTCGTCGCCGTCAGTGCCATACCAGATGATGTCCATCACATTTTTTGGCATTTTTTCCACAGGCAAGTGGGTGGAGAAGTTATGTTTCTCCGCCACTCTTTCCAATAAATTCAAATAAAAATTTTGATTGCCGACTAACCTGGTCCAGGGCTGGATGGCGCCTTCGGCCAAAGTAAGGCGAGTATTGGGGATAACCAGTTCCGGGTCCACTTCCAGAGTTTTGCCAAGGCCAGTACAGCGCGGGCAGGCGCCGTAAGGGCTGTTGAAACTGAACGATCGCGGTTCCACGGCCGCGAATTCCCGACCGCAAGCGCGACAGACCGGCAATTCGGAGTATAAATACTCTTCGGCCGTGGCATCGTCCGCGAGGCGCAGGAAACCATTGCCGAAGTCCAAGGCTCGTTCAATCTCGGCCGCCAGATTTTGTTTACCTTTGGTTTTCACTTCGGCAATGACAATGTCCACATCATAATCCAGTTCGGGATTGAAATTGAATTTACCGAGTGTTTTCATCGAGGTATAGACGCCGTTGATTCGGATTTTTTCCAAGCCGGTTTTTTCCAAAGCCGATTTGAGATTTTTCAGGATTATTTTTTGTCCGCGGATCAAGGGCGCCATGATGGTGATTTCTCGGGATTTTCGCAGTTGCGAGCGGACGATTTCCACGATCTCACCGCTTTTGTAGGCGCGCACCGGTTCTTTGCAGACCGGGCAGAATTGCGTGCCGATGCGCGCGAAAAGCAAACGCATGTAATCATAAATTTCCGTGGCCGTGCCGACCGTGGAACGGGGATTTTGCGAATAGTTGCGCTGTTGGATGGCGATCGTCGGCGACAAGCCGTGGATTTCGTCCACATCCGGCTTGTCTTGCAAATCCATGAATTGCCGGGCGTAGGCGTTCAGGCTTTCGGCGTAGCGGCGCTGGCCTTCGGCGTAGATGGTGTCAAAAGCCAAAGAGGACTTTCCCGATCCGGAAAGTCCTGTGATAACCACTAATTTGTTCTTGGGAATCTCGAGCGAAACATTTTTGAGATTGTGCACCCGAGCGTTCACGATTTTGATGGAGTCCATAATTGTTTAACAGCCGGAGTTCATTTAGGTCGGCGAGTAGGATATACCTTGGCGTGGTGGTTGTCAATAGTGGAGGGGATCGCGCGGTAGGTGACCGTCGTGGAATTATTCAAATTATTATAATATTTTTTCTATCGCTGTCGAATCCCTTTCCTGTTTCTCGATTTCTTTCGGTGATTGGTATACATCCGGCAATTGTGTTTTTTTATCTCCAAATATACTGTCTATGACA
>JBBTQT010000062.1:0-6297 GCA_038065575.1 Patescibacteria group bacterium | reverse complement strand
CCAACTTTGGCCAAGATCGAAAAAAATGAACGACCGCTGTCGCTCGCCGAGCAGGAAAGAATCGAGAGTATTTTTGATTTGGTAAAAGACACATCAGCGGTTGACTCTGATCTGCGCATCAGTATCCCGCAAAAAAATCTTGATAAATTCAAGCAGGTTTTTTTGTACATTTTGGAGCGTGTAGGCAATAGGCCAAATGTCGGTATGACAGTACTTTACAAACTATTATATTTTGTTGACTTTGATTATTTTGAAAAATACGAGGAACAGTTAATGGGTCTTACTTATATCAAAAATCATCACGGTCCAACCCCAAAAGAATTCATCAAAGTGATTGAACAAATGAAACAGGCGGGCGAGTTGGAAGAAATAAAAAGCAAATATTTTACCTACGAGCAGAAAAAGTATTTGCCCGTTGTGCATCCGGATTTGTCCAAAATCAGCGGGCAAGAGCTGGAGCTGATTGATAATGTGCTTAATCGTCTGGCCGGAAAAAATGCCATTGAACTTTCAGATTACTCCCACAAGGATACGCCATGGATGACGGCTGCTATGGGAGAAGAATTGCAGTACGAGGCAGTTTTTTATCGGGACGAAGATCATTCTGTGAAGGAGTATGTCGACGCATTGTAGTCAAACTCTTGAATTTCAAAAAGATTATAAAAAACTAGCGAAGCGATACAGAACTTTGGCGGATGATTTAGCAGTGTTTGAGAATGTTGTTGCCATAAAACCGTTAGGTTTTGGCAAAAATTTTGTTGTTCTCGCCAGGCAAAAAGGTTTGGTGATTGTTAAAGCAAGATTGTTTTGTAGAAGTCTCAAGCGAAATAGTTTGCGGATTATTTATGCGTATACTGAACAAAGTTTGGAAATTGAACCGGTGGGGATAGAATTTATAGAGTTGTATTTTAAGGGTGATAAAGAACGCGAAGATAGTGAACGGATAAAATTATATTTAGAAAGTCGGTAGGGTAAATCTTGTCACCCCTCTTTTTTTATAATATACTGAGCACACTATGGAACAAAGCCATTTAGAGCTATTAGCCAAAACTTTAGACGATATTAAACACCAAAACGGTGTTGAATCTTGGTATGCAAGAGAATTGTACCCCTTACTTGGTTATGTACGTTGGGAGAATTTTGAGACAGCAATAAATAGGGCTAAAGACTCGTGCAAAACGACTGGTGCGAACATAGAAGACCATTTTCGTGAGGTCACGAAAATGGTCGTTGTAGGGTCAGAGGCAAAACGTTCGGTCGTAGATTTAAAGCTTACTCGCTATGCTTGTTATCTCATTACCCTCAATGGTGATCCAAAAAAAGAAGCCATTGCTTTTGCTCAAGCATATTTTATTACTCAGACAAGAACAGTAGAATTACTTCAACAAAGAATGGCAGAACTGGAAAGAATTGATGCTCGACAAAAACTTAAAATAACAGAAAAGGAATTTGGTGACATGGTATTCAGTAGAGAGGTAGATAGCAAAGGTCTGGGAGAAATACGATCCAAAGGCGATGAAGCTCTTTTTGGAGGAAGATCAACCGATGAAATGAAACAAAAGTTTGGTGTGCCACCTAAAACACCGTTAGCTGACTATTTGCCGAACGTGACTCTCAAAGCAAAAGATTTGGCAACAGCAATGACCATAGAGAAGGCAAGACAAAATAATCTTTCCGGAAAGAATGAGATCCGTGATGAACATATTAACAATAATACAAATGTGCGTGGCGCTTTGACTAAAACAGGTATTTTTCCGGAAAGCCTGCCACCTGGTGAGGATATTAAAAAGATAGAAACAAGACACCGAAAAGAAATGAAGGCTTTACAAAAAAAACAGCGTGATGAGCTTGGCAAAGCGTCAAAAAAATTAAGCGCGGGTTAGATTTGGAATATAAATATATCCATTTGTTTTCTGTAAAATAGTTCCAACATTTTTCACAATGTTCTGCCATAATGTGTATTATACTTAAATTTTTTTATGTTTCCAAAAAGACCGGAGGGGGGGGATAGGCGAGATATGCGGTCCGGCGTGCCGGTGGATGCGTTGGAGATAATCAGAAAATGTGTGGTTGAGAGGCTTCCGAAATTTGAAGATTTACCCGCGGCGGTAAAAATTGATTCTTCAATGGAATTATGCTCGGAGGCGCGCGATGATTTTCGGCATATGGACAATGAGGAATTAAGTTTGCTGGGAGTTTCTGACGAACTTAGAACTTTGCATGATGTTGAATTTTCCTGCGCCGTAGTGGCGGATCATGAGGGAAATCTCACTCTTGCTCCTGTCGTTAGGGGAGAAAAGAAAAGAGTGGGGATAAGCGCGCCGCTTAGTCGGACGGAGATGACTTCTCCTATGGGACTCATTGTATATCGGGATCAAACAATCAGCGCCTGTGTCCACACGCATGTTTCCGAATATTCTTTTTCACTTCTGGATATTTATACGCAATTTACCTTGGGCAACGGTTCAATAAAACAAATTTATGTTGTTCGGGGTTCAGGCGTGATTGATATGGCGCATCTCACGGAGGATTCATCCTTGTTAAGCCGGGAAAGTTTTGACAGGTTGGCTCAACTTTGGGATGTTTATTTGGATCATGAAGGAATGTTTCGGGATGGAATGTCAGAAGGCGAGTATAATGATTTTATCAAGAGAATTTTGAATGAAACTTTGAGGATAGGATTTTATTCAAACGAAGAAAGTGGTGATCCTGCCATTCTGCAAAAAATCGAATCAAAAAAATAAATAGTTGTAAATAACCGAAAACGAAAAAAATTACTTAATACAGTGTCAAGTTTTTCTTACAAAAAAATATCCGGATTGCAAGATTTTGCAGTGTGTGGTATATTATATATTGGTAAACAATAAAGCAATTTTATATGATCAGCCAAAAAAAGCTTGGCGAAAAAATAAAGACATGGCGCGAGGAGAAGGGTATAAGCCAGGATGAGCTGGCTCGCGAAGTTGGGCTAAGCCGTGTGGCCGTTTCAGAAATTGAACGGGGCAACAGAAGCGTTGACGCTATTGAACTGGCAAAATTTGCCGGATTTTTCAATGTGAGTACGGATGCGTTATTGTCCGATCTAAAACCAAGCAAAATTGATTCAATGGAAAATAATTTTGAATTTTCTTCCGCCAAATTAAGAAATACCATTTTGTATATTTTAGAAAAATGTGGTGGCAAGCCAAATCTGGGAGAAACGGTGCTTTATAAATTGTTGTATTTTATTGATTTTGATTATTTTGAAATAACCGGTCGGCCGATAACCGGATTGAACTATATCAATCGTCAATTCGGGCCGATTCCGGCTCAAAAGGAATATCGCGATGTCGTGCAAAAAATGCAAGACGCCGGTCAGTTAAAAATCTTTACGCAAGAGTATTTCGGTTTAGCGCAAAAGCGCTATGTAGCACTCACAAATTATGAGGAAGGATCTCTGGATTTGAAAGAAATTAAAATCATCGATTCGGTAATCAGCCGATTGTCCGATTTGAGCGCTAGAAAAATTGAGGATTTTGTTCACGAAGATGCCCCGTGGAAATTAACGAAAGACAGTCAAATGATTCCGTATGCTTTGGCTTATGACCGCAAAGCGCCGTATGCTTTAATTGACCATGATATGGAGATGCAAGATGTGGCCGGGAATGATACACTCAAGCATTTGGGTGGACAAAGCAAGGAAGACTTTGATTATTATATGAGTCTGTAATATTATGAGACAGGGTGAGATTTGGTTTGTGGAATTTACCGGCCGAGGTCATGAATACCAAAAGACGCGACCGGCCATCGTGATCGAGTCGACGGATCAATTGAGAGTAACGAGTGTTATTACAGTCGTGCCGGTTACCAAACAGCAAGAAAAGCACAAGGATGATATTTTTGTTGACAAGGATGAGAACAATAAATTACTGTATGATTCTGTTATCAAGGTACATCAAATACAAACTTTTGACAAAAGCAGATTTATCAAAAAAATAGGCGCTGTCGATGAAGAAGTAATGGAAAAGATAAAAATATATCTGCGGCGGCATTTTGAAATTTGAATTGGACAAAATTAAAATACTATGCGTACCAAAAAACCAAAAATCGGAGAAAACGCTTATCGCATGCGAATCACCCTTGTACCGGAAAAAAGCCCGATGATGGGCTGTGGTAAGCGCAATATGAGGCTCGCCAAAAAGAAAAATGCTCCATCGCGAGATGTTGTGATGCTCGAATCACATAATTTATACCAATTCGCCGAGACTATCATTCAATCGTTTCTTTTTGATTTTGATTATGGCGACGGCTGGCATTTTTGCGTGGAGCGCGTCGCCGCGCGTGAGTCCGAAAGAGAGGTTCGGTATCCATTATTTTTTGAAAGTCCGGATGACGCGCCGGAACAGTATCCAAATTTTGAATGATTCAAGCTAGTTGGTTGTTAATTTCTAAAGCAATAAATAGTGAGTAGAGGGGGAGGGTGTAAATCTTGCTACCTCTCTTTTTTTATAATATACTGAAAACACTATGGAACAAAGCCATTTAGAGCTATTAGCCAAAATTTTAGACGATATTAAGCATCAAAATGGTGCTGAATCTTGGTATGCAAGAGAACTTTATCCACTGCTCGGCTATGTCCGCTGGGAGAATTTTGAAACCGCAATAAACAGGGCTAAAGAATCATGTCAAATGACTGGTGCGAGCGTAGAAGACCATTTTCGTGAGGTCACGAAAACGATATACATGCCCAAAGGAGCCAGCAAGGAGATCGGTGATATTAAGCTTACCCGGTACGCTTGTTATCTTATTACCTTGAACGGAGACCCGAAAAAGGAAGCCATTGCTTTTACCAAAGCATCTAAAAAGTTAGGTAGAACTTTCTGATATACTTTATTGGGTATTATTGGATATACCGTCAAAGAAAATTTAATTATGTCTTCCCTCGAATCTAACTTCCGCCCCAAATCTCCAGAAGAACTACAAGCTCAATTGGGTGCCGCGGACACTCTTCTTGATCCCGAACAGGACTCCTCACCCCTCCCTCGCAGGATCGAGAGGCTATTTTGGCCATGTCCCTCGATGAGATCAAACAAAAATATGCTCGTCGCTACGAGATGTATTTAAAACTTGTACGCGAATTGAGGCATACAGTTGCGGAAGACGAAGATAGCGAAGACCTTATTACATTAGATAAAGAGGATCTGGTTGAAATGCGGAAATGGCTCATCGCGCTCAATTCTCTCGATACCTACATTCAAAATCACCGCGAAGGCAATGGCGAGCGGACGCTTCGTGGCAAGCAGGTGAATGTGTTTGAAGATCTTCGGAATTTTCTTGAGGCCGGCGGTAAAAACGGCTATGTGAAACTCCCAACCGGATTTGGTAAAACCGTCTTATTTATTGAATTCATTGAGGCGCTCAACTTGCGTTCATTAATCGTGGTGCCGACAAAACTTCTCATTTCTCAGACCGAAGTGAAACTAAAAAAATTTGCGCCCGATCTCGAAGCTGGCAAAGTTTACCAAAAAGCCAAAGAATTTGGTCGTCAGGTAACGATCATCACCTATGATTCCTTGATGAGTAAGCTTAAGGACGGCAGTCTTAATCCGAATGACTATGACTGTGTGATTCTCGACGAGGTTCATCAGGCACTTGGCGAACAGAGCCGCAAAGCCATTGAGCAATTTACCGGCGGAATCAAAATCGGGTTCACGGCGACCCCAGATTTTTCTGCAGAAAAGGGTGTCAAAGACTTGCTCGGGATCGAAATCCATCGCATGAGCATCCGAGAAGGTGTCGAAAGCGGTCATCTTTGCTCGTTCGCGAATAGGCTCGTGCGAACGGAGGCTGATATTTCCAATGTAAAAACAAGAGGTAAAGAACTTGACGAAGCCCAACTGGCCGAAGCGGTTGATATCGCATCACGCAATGAGATGGCGATTAGAATTTACAAAGAACGCTTTGATGGTGAACTGGCCGTAGCATATTGCGTTGGTGTCCGTCACGCCAAGAAACTGGCCGAGCTATTTTGTCAGGTTGGTGTTGCCGCCACGGTGATTCACGGCAAAATGAACGACAAAGAGCGTGAGTCAATTATTGAGCAGTACGACAATGGAGAAATCAAAGTTCTTTGTAACGCCGATTTGCTTGTTGAAGGGTTTGACGAGCCAAGAGCCAGCGTTTGTTTCAATTTACGACCAGTCAAGTCAGGGGTTATGGCTGAACAGCGTGGTGGTCGCGTGATGCGCCTTGATGAGACTAACCCGAACAAGCTCGCTTATATCTTTGACTTCGTTGATAAGGGGACAGATGAGAGTG
>JBBTQT010000061.1:0-9281 GCA_038065575.1 Patescibacteria group bacterium | reverse complement strand
TATTCTGAAAAAAGCCTCTTCGGAAGAATTGTTGAAAACCGTTCAGCAAAATGTAGAGAAAACCAGTGAAAAGTTGGACTTGTCCAATCAGGATCCGCAGGTGGGTGGGGTAGTGGAGAAGGTTTCAAAGCATATTCTTCTCCCCAGCCGAGAGTTTACCGTTGCGACCGTCAAAGACGCGGCCAAATTGATTGATTCCAATCCGGTGCTGTATCGTTATGTAAAAAACGGTCAAAAAATGGTGATGTACGATACCGGAATCATTCTCTACGATGAAAGTTTGGACAAAATCGTGGATGTGATTCAACTGTACGGAGCCTACGAGCAGAAAATCGCTACCGAGGCGGATTCCGCGGAAGCAAAAAAACAATAAATTTATTAACGTATTTATTAACTATCTTCGAACATATGAGCAATCAATGGAGATTGAGAACCGTGCGAAGCCGATTTTTAGGGCTTTGCTTGGTTTTCGCGATGGCGGTAACTCTCGCGCCCGGTTTGGCAAGCGCCACCACCACGGTTGGTGAAAATACCTCTGTGGGAGGAACTTTTGCCGTTGATGGTAATGTCACTCTCGGCAACGCCAACACCGATTCAGTCACCATGACCGCCTATGTGGTTTCACCACTGCGCGTCGCCGATGGCACGAACACTTCCACCTTGGCCAATACCACCCTCTTGCTTGGCCAGGCGGATAGTTTTGCTCAAGGTAAATTTTATGTGAATGCTTCCGGTAATGTTAATACTTCCGGCACCTTGGCGGTAGTTGGCGCGAGCACCTTGACCGGCGCTCTTACTGCCAATGGTAATGTCACTTTGGGAGATGCTGTGAGCGATCTCATCACCGTAAACGGTTATGTCGTATCCCCACTGCGTGTTGCCGATGGCACGAACACTTCCACTCTTGCCAACACCTCGCTTGTGATCGCTCAGGCAGACAGTTTCAACCAAGGTAAATTTTCAGTGAGCTCAGCCGGTAATATAATGAGTTCCGGCACATTGGGTGTGGTTGGCGCCTCCACTTTACTTGGAGCGGTCACTACCTATGGCAGTGTAACATTAGGAGACGCAATTAGCGATCTTATTACCGTGAACGGTTATGTCGTATCACCATTAAATGTGGCTAATGGCACAAACACTTCCACTTTGAGTAACACCACTCTTCTCGTAGCAAAGGCGGATGACTTCAATCAGGGTAAATTTTATGTAAACGCCTCGGGAAATATCAATACTTCCGGTACTTTGGCAGTGGCGGGAAACACAACTCTAACCGGTGAATTAAGTATCCTCGGTGATATCACTCTTGGTAATGCCGGCACGGATTCTATTGATGTTAATGGCTATGTAGTAACCTCTCTGCGAGTTGGAGACGGTACATCTGCAACTTCAACCCTCGGGCAGTCTTCATTGATCGTCGCCCAAACGGAAGCTTCAAATTTGGGTAGATTCTATGTCGGTTCATCCGGCAATGTGAACGCCTCCGGCACGGTTCAAATGGCCACCTCAACCGTTATGAATGTCACCGGTACCAGCACTTTCTACGCAAAGGCCGATGCAGCCGGCTATGGCGGGTCGCTCATATTGGAAAAAGCCAATGGCAGCGGTTGTATTGAATTATCATTCAACCAAGTCGGCAACACGGTCACCTCTTCCATCACCTGCCCCTAATTAATTTAGCTCACTAGTTTATTATGAAAAAAATTATATACCTAGTGGTGCTAACGCTACTCTTGGCACCAGTGGTATCAGAGGCGGCTTACAATACGGTAACCCATGAAAGTGGCGCTCAAATCTATGTGAATGGAAGAAATTATACTCTCGGGACCACCACCAATGTGGAATCATATATTATTAATGACGCGAATATCCAATTTGCGGTGGCCACCGGTTCGGTTATTTCCCTTAGATCATCGGATAAAAGCAATTTCTCGTTTGATACATCTTGTACCACTCAAAGCGTGGCTTGTGGAGCGAGCGAGTCGGTTTTGACTATAAATTGCAGTAACACCATTACCAGTCATACTATCACTGTTACTCCGTCCGGCACCTGCTCATCCGGAGCCTCAAGCGGAACCGGATCCGGTAGCAACGGTTCATCATCCGGAACCGGGACTTCGGCTCCGAGTTCATCACCAGCTCCTTCCGCTCCGTCCGCCGCGCCATCCACTCCTCCGGCCGCGACTGCGCCGGTCGTGGCGCCGGTAGTTGTGCCTCCGGCCGCTTCGGTAGCGCCGGTGGCAGCGGTTGTCGCACCTACAGTTTTACCGATGATGTCAGCGGTCAAAAATCCGACTTCAAAGCTTGTAATCGGCGAGCCGGCAAAGACATCATTCCAGCCTACGGAAAAATTGAAAGTCGACTTTCAATACAAGAACGAAAGTGGCAAAGCAATGACGGTAAAAGTAATCCGGCAAGTAATCAACAGCGCGGGCAAGGTTGTCAAGACTTATACTCTCAGTAAAACGCTCAAATCAAACGCTGTCTTAAAAAATTCCGTAAGTGAATCACTCGCCAAATTACCGCCGGGGGAATACACCATGTCCGTCAAAGTATTGGACACCAAGAACAAAAATAAGGTGTTAGAGGAAAATAGCGTGGCGGTTGCGGTGGAAAAACTTAAGAAAAAGGTTTTTGTACTCGGTTCGGTCGCCAGCGTCGATTCCAATGTCGGCTTTGATGCCAAAGTTCTTGGCAAAATCAAAGCTACCGCCACATTGCCGGTAAAAGTATCGGCGAAATACAGCTACACCAACACCGGCGCCAAGAAGGAAGTGGTGCGTATGATTCGGGAATTGGTGGATGGCAATGGTAAGGTGGTAAGGTCCAAGACCGGCAAGTGGACAATGTCGGTTAATGAGAAATATTCTCTGACCTTCTCGGAGACTTTGCCGAGCAGTCTGCCGGCCGGAGAGTATTCTTTCCGTATTAGAGCCTACGACTGGACCTCAAAAGCCCTCTTGGCGGAAAACAGTCTCGGTTTCAAAGTGGAATTGAGATAACTGAAGGAAATTGAAAATAAAAGCCTCTTGCCATGGACGAGAGGCTTTTATAATTTCGCAATTGTCTGGCGGGGGATCCGAATTTCTATTGACTGGCGAATTGAAAAGCCTCATACTGGAAGAGATTTTTATCTTTAATGACTCTGTCGTCGAATATCATTTTTTTGTCATTCCCACGAAGGCGGGAATCCAGAAATACTACAACTTAGCCAGATTCGCTGGATTCCCGCCTTCGCGGGAATGACAATTGCCCATTTGGCGACAGTGCCTTGATCCATAAATATTCATCATCTCTGTTTATGAATAGTATCGCCAACGATTTTCGCGCGGCCGCCAAAGATAAGTATTTGAAATGGATACTGCTTTTGGCGGCGTTTTTCATATTTCCTTTTTTGTCTCGGGTGGATATAACCGGGGACGGCGCGGTTTACAGCGCTCGCGCCATTGGGAAACTGGATTTTATGTTCGCGGACGCGCAATCCACTCCGCTCCAGTGGTTTGATCAGATGCCTTGGTGGGCGGGGCTGTCTTATCATGATATGCCGCCGGTGGTTTTGTTTATCCAACATCTTTTTCTGCAAATTCACGAGAGTATTTTTTTCGCGAAATTGCCGTTCGCTCTCATGGGTCTCGGAACAATTTTTTTCACTTACTTGTGGGTGAAAAATCTCTATGACGAGCGACTGGCCGGACTCACTTCATTTTTTTTGGCGATTAACGCCTTATTTATCTGGCTGACCAGGTTCCCGCGTCTGGAAATGGGGGTGATTTTTTTTGGCTCTATTTTTCTTTATTTTTTGACACTGTTTTTGGAGAACAAAAAATATTGGCCGGCGTTTGGTGTGAGTATTGGATTGCTTCTTCTCACCAAGTATACCGCTATTTTTTTCGTTCCGGCCGTAATTTTCTATGTTGCTTTCCAAAAAAGAGAGTCGTTTCGTTCCCGCGAGTTGTATTTTGCGGGCGTAACGGCGTTTTTGTTCACATTCATCATCATTATCTACAATCTAATGATGTATCGCGCCACCGGACACTTTGATTTGCAGATTTCGCGATTACTCGGACAAAACTCGCCTTGGCACTTGGCGGGTGCGAGCGGTTCATTCTTCGCCAATTTGTCCGCAATTTTCTTTTCCATCGGTCGTTCGATTTCCTTTCCATATATATTTTTTGTTCTCGCCGGTATCGTTTGGTCGGTTTTTTTGGGAAGAAAATACCTGCTTCCTATGTTGTGTTTGCTGTTTTTGACGATTGAATACGCGTTTAGCGGGGCGGATGGGCATTTTTTGGCCGTGTACACGCCGTTTGTCGCTTTTTTCACGGCGGTTTTTTGGCAGGAAGCGCGCGTTCATTGGCCGCGTCATGATCGGTTGCTGAAATTTGCTATCGGGGCGATGGGTTTATATTTGATTTTTTTTGCCACTTTGACCCATACTTTCGCCAGTTCCAATATCGGCAGAGTTGGCTGGGGACACGGCCTGATGTCAAGCGCGGTAAGTTATGGCATGTATGAGCTGGACAGTTATTTGGACAATCTTTTGATTCAAAATAAAGTAGATAATCGCGTGGATTTTTATCGTGATCTGAAAAACAAGGATACGAGGCTGGCGAAGTATTTATTGCCGTCGTCAAGCCCGCCTTCTCTTTCAAATGTCATCGTTTATGATCAGAATATTGATTGGTTCAGCCGAGTTTGGCTGTTTGAACGGCGGCGATTTTATCATAATTTGCCGATTATTTCCACGGTGGAATTCGCGCGCTTGCCGGATTCAATTAAGGACGGGATAAAAGACGCGTATTTCATCAGAGCGACCGAATTCGCCAATCTTGATTCCGCTGAGTTTAGGAATGAATTGTTTGACAGTTTGGAAAAGTATTTCGCGGAGAAAAACATCCATCCGGATTTATTAAGACGACGCGATGGGCAGGTGGCATTCAAGATTTATCATTCGGTTGTCCGCTGATTATCTGGTAGGGGTCGGGTCGTTTTTAGGTTGACTTTTTGGCTCCGGGCAGGTATGCTATCTACCATTGGCAAGTTATTTTAAGCATACTTATGCGGATTTTAGTGACGGGCGGAGCCGGATTTGTCGGCTCGCATTTGATTGATTTTCTTCTTCGCGAGGGACACGAAGTGATCTGTTTGGACAGTTTTTTCAGCGGGCAGAAGCAAAATATCTCCCATAATTTTGGCAACCCGCGTTTCAGTTTTTTGAAGTACGATATTCGCGAGCCCTTGACCGGATTCTATCGCCAGAAAATTGACCGCGTTTACAATTTGGCTTGTCCGGCCTCGCCGGTTCAGTACCAATTTGACCCGATCCTTACTTTGGAAACCAGTGTCAAGGGCGTGCAAAATGTATTGGAGCTGGCCATTCGTACCGGCGCTAGGGTTTTGCATACTTCCACTTCCGAGGTTTATGGCGACCCCCTGGAACATCCGCAAAAAGAGAGTTATTTTGGCAATGTCAATACTGTCGGCATGCGTTCATGCTATGACGAGGGAAAGAGAGCGGCCGAAACTTTATGCAAGGATTATCATGAGGAGCATGGCGTTGATGTGCGACTGGTTAGGATTTTCAACACTTATGGGCCGAGAATGATGTTCAATGACGGCCGGGTGTTGTCCAATTTTATTTTACAAGCATTGCTCGGGGAAGATTTGACCGTTCACGGCGATGGGCGGCAAACGAGAAGTTTTATGTATATTGACGATTTGGTGTCGGGAATGAACAAATGTTTGGAAACGGATTTGCCGGAGTGGGGGCCGATCAATCTCGGCAATCCGGAAGAAAGAACCATTAATGATTTGGCTTTGGCGGTAATACATTCCACCTCCTCCAAAAGCCGGTTGGTTCATATTGATTTGAATGATATCCCGAGCCGTGCCGGTGATCCGAAACAACGCTGTCCGGATATCGCCCGAGCCAAGAAATTATTAGGATGGGAACCGACGATTGACTTCAATACCGGTCTGGATAAAACCATCGCCGATTTTCGCGGTCGTTTGGAAAATCGTCCGCATGTGGCGTTGTTTTGCAAGGAATTTTCCGCGCGCAATTCAATGGTTCAACAATCGGTGCGGGAAATCGCGAAGAGATTGCCTGGGTATGAATTTGATTTGATCGCGAGCCATACTGATTCGGACAAAGAAGAAAATCCGCGAATTCATATCTATCGGACAAAAAATAACTCGGTTTTCAGCCGCTGGTTTTTCTTTGTTTCCGCGGCATTGAAGGCCAAAAAATTGCATCGGAAATACAATTATCAGATAATCTGGGCGATCACGATCGGCCACGGGGCGTTCGCGGCCGCATTTTTTTCCTGGTTTTGCCGCGGCAAGGTGCCGTTTTTGTTGAGTGTTTATGAGAGGAATATCACGGAGAAAATGATCGCACGCGGTCGGATAACCTCTCCGATTTATAAATTTATTTTCCGTCACGCTCATCGCTGGCAAGTGGTCGGCGATATGAGTGAAATTCAACGCAGTCTGTTGAAGAACGATAGAGCCGTTATACCGGTGAAGTTTGACGGAAATTGGGACAAACTCGCCGGCAACACCAAGGAGCTGTTTCAAGAGTTGGAGATTTTAGCCACCAGATTGTAATCGGGGGGATGTTATTTATGTCAAAAAAAAAAGTTTTAATTTTCTCCACCGCTTATTATCCTTTTGTCGGCGGCGCGGAAGTGGCGGTTAGGGAAATTTGCGCGCGGATTCCGGATTTTGAATTCGTAATGATTACCGCCAAATTGGACGCGTCTTTGCCCGCGATTGAACGAATCGGCAATATTGAAGTCCATCGGCTCGGCCGGGGCGATTGCCGTGATAAATACAGGTTAATCGCTTCGGGGGCGCGTTATGCGGGTACGCTCGGGAAATTTGACGCGGTTTGGAGTATTATGGCGAGTTATGCCGGTTTTGCCGCCGTCCGGTACAAAAAAAACAATCCGAAAGTTCCTTTTCTGCTCACATTGCAAGAAGGCGACAGTCGCTTTGATATTTATAAACATGTCTGGTGGTGCTGGCCGTATTTTAAGCAAATTTTTAAGAAGGCGGATAAAATTCAAACTATTAGTAATTATTTGGCAACCTGGGCAAAAGAAGTGGACGCTAGTTGTCCGATTGAAGTTATTCCCAATGGAGTTGACCTTGAGAAATTTCGTAAGGCTGTCATTCCTGCGAAAGCAGGAATCCAGAAACAAGTTTCAGATATTAAACAAAGTTTAGGGATAAATGATGGTAGTAAAATTGTTGTGACTGTTTCAAGATTGGTAAAAAAGAACGGGGTGGAGGATTTGATTCGCGCTATGGAATTTTTGCGGTCGGATGTTCACTTGCTCATCGCGGGCGATGGAATTTTAAAAAAAAAATTATTAGGACTGGTTGATCGGCTGAAGTTGTCGGATCGGGTTCATTTTTTGGGTGAGATAAGTCACCACGACTTGCCCGAATATTTTTTTATGAGTGATGTCTTTTGTCGTCCGAGCAAGAGCGAAGGACTGGGTAATGTTTTTTTGGAAGCGATGGCCGCGGGAGTGCCGATTATCGGCACCAAAGTGGGTGGAATACCGGATTTTTTGACAGATAATCAGACCGGACTATTTTGTTCCGTTCGCGATCCGCGCGACATTTCCGAAAAAATCAATCGGCTAATGGTGGACAATTCCTTGCGTCTTCGACTAGCTGAAAATGGAAAAAAATTGACGGAAGCGAAATTTTCTTGGGATTTAATCGCTGAAAAAATGAAAAAGATTATTGGAGCATTATATCTGTCGTCGTGATTTTATTCGTTCAGGAACAGGTAAATGAATTATGAAAATAATAATTGCCGCTGATATTTTTCCACCCCAGCCCGGCGGTCCAGCCACTTATTCGGTGACAATCGCCAATGAATTGAAAAAAGACGGGCACGATGTACGCATCGTATCTTTGAATCCGAATTCGGACAAGTCAAAGGTAAATTGCCCGATTTTTACGGTACGGCCGAGTTGGAAAATAGCGCGTTATTTTGAATATCTGCGTCTGATTTACAAACAGTCGGCCGGGGTGGATGTAATTTACGCCATGGGACCGGTCAACGCCGGTTTGCCGGCCTTGATTGTCGCGAAACTGCGCAAAAAAAGATTATTGGTCAAGGTGGTCGGGGATTACGCTTGGGAGCAGTGGCAAAACGCCATTGGTTCGGCCGAGTCGGGTAAGTCTGATTATATTCCGCCGGAAAATTTCGATGGGGCAAAGACAAACGCGAAAATTAAGATATTGAAATTCGTGGAAAGATTGGTGGCGCGCCGGGCGGACAAGGTGATCGTGCCGAGCCGGTATCTGAAAAAAATAGTCGGAAATTGGGGAGTGGACGAGGATAGTATCGCTGTCGTTTATAACGCGGTTGAGTTTGGGTCGGTTGATTCCCTGAGTCACGCCGGCGAGAGGTGGCTGGTGTCGGTCGGGCCGTTGGTGCCGTGGAAAGGATTTGACACCCTCATCGCCCTCATGCCGGCTTTACTAAAAGAATTTCCGGATTTGAAATTAAAAATAATCGGCAGTGGACCGCAGATGGAGAATTATAAATTAATGATTAATAATTACCCCGACCGGGTCGGGGCAGGTAAATTAAGTGGCAGTGTTGAATTGACGGGCGGTCTATCCAGAGAAAAAACATTGTCATATATCAAATCCGCGGATATTTTTATTCTGAATACCGGATACGAGGGTTTATCGCATGTCATCTTGGAAGCGTTGAATTGCGGCACGGCGATCCTGGCCAGTCGGGCAGGCGGAAATCCGGAATTGTTGGGAGAAGAAAATTTGTTCGCGTACAATCGCGAGGAAGAAATAAAAAATAAAATTTTACGGGCGTTGAGAGGAGAAATTAATATCAAATCAGGCGGTCGGGATTTGAGTCAATTCAAATTTGAGACAATGATCGCCACCACTAAAAAGATTTTATGCGCCTTTTGATGATTAGCCTTGACAATAAAATTCTTGATTCCGGATCCTCGCCGGCCGGGCGCATGGTTCGGTATGGCGAAAAAAATGATCTGTTTATCATTATTCCCGACGGAGAAAAAAATGAAGTTGTTTTGAGTCCGTCCGTCCGTGCCTGGGGGACGGGAGGAGCGAAATGGGCGCGGTTTTTTTTACTGTGGCGCCTGGGGGTGGCAATAATCAAAAAATTCAATTTGTCGGTCGACGATTCGCTGATTACGGCGCAGGATCCTTTTTTTGCCGGCTTAGTCGGGTACTTGTTGAAGCGCGGGAGCGGAATTAAATTGGAGGCGCAG
>JBBTQT010000060.1:0-14744 GCA_038065575.1 Patescibacteria group bacterium | reverse complement strand
GAAGAAATCGCCGCCATTGCCGGGGGCCTAGAGAAATTATCAGAACATCCTCTCGCGGAGGCGATCGTCCGCTACGCGGAAGAAGAAAGCATTGGCATCGCCTCGGTCAATGAATTTCAGGCCATTCCCGGGCACGGGGTGGAAGGCTCAATCAAAGGAATCAAATATCACCTCGGCAATCGAAAATTGATCAGTGATAAATTGAATTTGGAGATTGGCGCTTCGGAGAGAAAAGTGAGGAAGTTGGAGGAAGCGGGAAAAACCGTGATGATTCTGGCCAATGAAAAAGAAATTGTCGGGTTGATCGCAGTGGCCGATACTCTCAAGGAGAACTCGCTTGAAGCGGTGCGACAATTACAAAAAAAGGGGATTGAAGTGTACATGATTACCGGCGATAACCAGCGTACCGCGAACGCCATCGCCAAACAAGTTGGCATTGTAAATGTGCTGGCGGAGGTTTTGCCGGAAGACAAAGCGGAAGAAATCAAAAAAATTCAGCAAGGTGGCAGAAAAACCGCCATGGTGGGCGATGGCATCAACGACGCGCCGGCCTTGGCGCAAGCGGATTTGGGAATCGCCATGGGCGGGGGAACCGATGTGGCGATGGAGACCGGCGGCATTATCATCATTAAAAACGACTTGCGGGATGTCTTGACCGCCATAAGCCTAAGTCGCGAAACCGTCGGCAAAATCAAACAAAATATGTTCTTCGCGCTATTTTACAATGTCATCGGCATTCCCATTGCCGCGCGAGTATTCATGAAATATGGGCTTACCCTCAAACCGGAGCTGGCCGGCCTGGCGATGGCCTTCAGTTCAATTTCCGTGGTCTCAAATTCCTTATTGCTCAAATACTACCGTCCCGGACACCGAAATTATCCATCCCTGATCGCGCCCTACGCGCTCGCTCTCTTTTTCACTTTAATCTTCATCTGGTTCGGTCGAATCAGCTCCAGAATGTAAAAATATGCATATTGACAAAACGAAATTTGAGGACAAGAACAAAAAAATGTTCTCTTGGGTGGCGCGCTACTATGACAACGGTCTCTTCCGAAAATACTACTTTGAAAAAATCTACGATCGGGTGCTGCTGGAAGCCGAAGGAACAATGAAAAATTATTTCGGGCGGCCGATTAAATTACTGGATGTCGCTTGCGGCACCGGCGAGATTATCAATCGCTTATCCCGAAAATTTCCCGAGTCGGAATTTCTCGGCGCGGATTTCTCCGAAGAAATGCTGGCAAAAGCGCGCGCCAAACCACCGACGGCAACCAAAATCCGATTCCTAGCGGCGGAGGTTACGGCTCTACCGTTCGCGAATGAAACCTTTGACCTGATTATTTGCACCGAAGCCTTCCACCATTTTTCCCGGCCGGATGACGCGCTCCGCGAAATTCGCCGTCTGCTGAAGCCGGATGGAATGTTTTTACTGATTGATCTGGCATTCAATATCCGCGTCATCAAAACACTCATCGGTCCGTTCTTCCACTGGCTGGAGAATGCTTATGCCTATTATTCCAAACCGGAATTGGAGAAGAAATTGGAGCTGAACGGCTTCGTCATTCAAAAATCCTACACCTATTACTTCAACAATTATTTTTTCACCGCCAAAAAATAAACGGGCGCTATTCAATTTTCAGGATCTCGCAGACCACCGCTTTGCTTGCCAATCTGATCTTAACGCAGTCATTGAGTTTTTTGCCGATTAAGGCCGCCCCGATCGGAGAATGATGAGAAATAATTCCTTTTTGCGGATTGGTCTCGGCCGAACCGAGTAAATGATATTTTCTTTTAACGCCGGCGCAGACTATCGTTACTATATGTCCGATTTGGACTCGGTTTTTTTGCGTTTCGGGAATGATAATTTCGGCGTCAATGATCTGTCTTTCAATGGCGAGAATGGCGTTATTCAGTCCGCGTAATTTCCCTTTGGCCAGCTGGTATTCCACATTCTCCGAGAAGTCTCCCAGTTCTGCCAGCCTTCGGACTTCGGCCGCGGCCGCCGGATGGGATTTCTTCAAGCGCGCCAGTTTATGTTCCAATTCATCAAACTTGGCTACTGTCAAAAACGGATCATTTTTGATCTGGCTGTATTTGCCCGGCCGGCGATAGGGAATTTGCATATCTGTTTATGATACCATTTCAGCGACATTTGGCAATATCGGATTAAATTTGTATAATGAAAAGTATGTTTAATGAACCGACTAACAATTCGCGCCCGCCGGAGAATGAATTGGTGATTACTTTTGCTCGTTCGTCCGGCGCCGGCGGTCAAAATGTCAACAAAACCGCCACCAAGGCGATCATCCATTGGGCGGTGGGAAGCTCCGTCGCTTTTTCTGATGCGGAAAAACAACTCATCCGAGAAAAACTCACGGGCCGATTGAACAACGCGGACGAGATCGTGGTGGATTGCGAAGAAGAACGATCGCAACCGCGCAATCGGGAAATAGCGATCGGTCGTTTGCGTGATTTAATCGTTGCCGCCTTGCGCGTCCCCAAATTAAGGCGGCCAACCCGTCCGACCGGAGCGTCAAAAATAAAACGATTGGCCGAAAAAAAAATCCGTTCAAAGATAAAATCCGACCGTCGGATGGTTGTTGAATAGCGATTTATTTTATTTTCTTTATTTTTTTTCCAAATTCAGCTATAATACAGCTGTCTTTTATTTTTATAAAAAAATTCACCATTCAAAATAAAATTTTATGTACACCAGTTTGGAATTTAATTTATTCCTTGCCGTCATTATCGGCGCGGCCATCGGTTTGGAACGCGAAAGCAGTCAGCAGGGGATCAGCTCGGCCGGCGGAATCCGTACTTATTCTCTAATCAGTCTGTTGGGCGCGCTCTGTGGAGTATTCTTCATCAATAATCTTATTTGGGTATCCATTATTATTGCCGGTGTTTTTTCCACGCTTTTGGTAGTCAATTACACCCTTGGCTCTTTTCTGTCAAAGGAATTGGGTTTGACGAGCGAGATTTCCATCATCTACACCTTTATTCTCGGCCTGATGACAACGCTCAATGTGGTCGGCATGCAAGTGGTGGTGGCAATTTTTGTGGTCTTGGTGCTGATTCTTTCCCTAAAATCAAAAACCAAAAAAATCGTGGCCGGCATCAATCGCCAAGAAATCCAGTCTTTTATCAGCTACGCCATTATCGCGCTCGTGGTTCTGCCATTCTTGCCGAATGTCTCCTACCGAATAGACAACCTCCAATTTTTAAGTTCAATTTTTGCATCTCTGAATATTAACATCGGCCAATTCGGCAGTCTGGAGTTAATCAATCCCCGAAAAATCTGGCTGATTGTGGTCTTAATCACCGGAATTGATGTCTTCGGCTATGTTCTCGGAAAAATCGTCGGCAACAAGCACGGCTACAGCCTTACCAGTTTTGTCGGCGGTTTTGTTTCTTCCACTTCCACCACTCAATCACTGGCGCAAAGAAGCAAGAAAACCGGCGTGGTGAATTATTTGGTGGGAGCGGCGGTGCTCTCTAACCTGGCCAGTTTTCTGCAAATTTTTGTCTTGGTTGGTCCCCTGAACGCGCGCTGGCTCCTGTCTATCACTCCCAGCATTATCATCATGATTCTCACCGCCGGAATTTTAGCGACATTTTTCCTGAAAAAACACGAAAAGGAAAAAATCGCGCCCGAGGTGAACGCCAAGGAAGGCAAGATATTTTCCTTGATGCCGGCCTTGAAATTCGCCGGACTTTTGATTGTCGTCAAATTATGCACCAAAATATCGCTGATCGTGTTCGGGCAATCCGGTTTTATCATCACCTCGGTAATCGCCTCGCTGGCCGGATTGGACGCGATTATCGTAACGCTCGCGGAAATGGCGGGCACGGTCATTTCGTTCAAATTCGCCCTGATTGTCTTCCTCTTGGTCAATGCCACCAATCTGATCAGCAAGACCGTTTATTCATATCTGCAAGGCAGTCATAAATTCGCCCATAAATTTTTGGTTTCGGCCATCGCGATTATCGTGGCCAGCTTCGCGGGCGTCCTATTCGTCAACTGAATCGCGAACAGTGGATAACTTTGTAATTCCAAAAGAAAAATATTTTGTGAATAAACGAAAAATGTTGTATAATAATGACGGTTTCAATTTATTAAAAAAATATTTATAAAAATATGAATCGCAAGCCGGAACAAAATCAAAAAGCGTCCAGAAAAATGGAGCGAGAACAATGCTCGTCGAGCCCGATTTGGGGCTGGCTGTCATTGATTGTGATTTGGGGCAGTGTGTTATTGTTCGTGGGAGTGGGTGGCGTCGCTTGCGGCGCGCGGTTGTCCTCGTACGGATTTAGCGGATATGGACCGAGGATGATGACGGGGCTCCGAACCGGCAATTATTCGGCTCAAAAAGCCGAATGGCAGAAACGTTCGGACAAAGCGGCCGCCGATTACAAAAAAACCGCTGATTTGGTAAGCGTGTTCGGCGTGATTTCCAATGTAGAAAAAAATGTCATTACGATCCTGGATAATTCCGCCGCCGAACAAACCGTGATTTCATTCGCGACCACCACCATTTTTTCCGCTACCGGAGAAGTGGGATTATCCAATCTTAAGGAAGGGCAGGGGATAAGAGCGGTCGGAAGGCTGAACGCGGACAATCAATTGGAAGCGCAGATCATCAAGGAATTATAAAAAATACAGAAAATCCCTTCGGCCAACCGGAGGGATTTTTGTTTTTGGCGATTTGAAATTTATCATCCGATCTGATAGAATAACTTATCTTAAATCTCGCCGTTGTGGGCGTAATTCGTCAAAAATATGGGAGAATCAAACGAATTGGTAATTGAGACATTGGTGGAGGGGACCGGAGACGAGGCGAAGGATGGTCGAACCGTAGCCGTGCACTACACCGGCCGGTTTGAAAATGGCGAAAAATTCGATTCCAGCCTTGATCGGGGAGAACCGTTTGAATTCCGGTTGGGCGCGGGGATGGTCATCAAAGGCTGGGATTTGGGCGTGGTCGGGATGAAGCCCGGCGAAAAAAGAAGGCTTACTATCCCTTACACTCTCGGTTATGGCGAAGGCGGTTATGGTCCGATCCCGCCGAAAGCCACCCTCATTTTTGAAGTGGAATTGCTCGAAATAAAATAGTTTTAATTTGGCGTTATGCTCAAAATGAAACGCGCGCTGGCGCTATCCGCCCTCCTCGCGAATATCTTGATAGTCTATTTAATCTGGTGGAGCGGTTCCAAAATGCTGTTCGCGATCGGCGCGAGCGGAATGTTCATCGCCTTCGGACGGCTGTCGGGGCTGATGCTTGAGGTGTCGTTCATGTTCATGCTTGTATTGATCGCCAGAATTCCTTGGATTGAACAGCTCTGGGGGCACGACAAACTGAATAAATTCCACCGCTGGGTTGGTTTCACCACCTTGATCGGGCTCATCACTCATCCGCTGTTTTTGGCGATCGGCTATTCGGCGGGACGGGATATTTCCATTCTCGGACAACTTTTGGATTTCACGACTCACTGGGACGATGTCGCGGCGGCGGCGGGTGGCGTGGTATTACTGATACTGGTTATCTTAATTTCCACGCCGTTTGTCCGCAAACATCTGGCTTACGAATCCTGGCATATCACTCATCTGTTCACCTACGCGGCGATTCTTTTGGCCTTTGAACACCAAACGGCTTTCGGCGATTTTGCCGGTCGGCCGGCGGCGATCGCTTATTGGTACGCGTTCAATTATTCGGTATTCGCGCTCTTGGTCTGGTACCGATTTCTCCGCCCCATCTATTATTCTTACAAACATAATCTCATTGTTTCCAAAATAGTCAAAGAAACTCCGCTCGTCTCCTCAATTTACATTACCGGCAAAAAACTGAACGAATTCAAATTTCAGGCCGGACAGTTCGCCAATCTTTTCTTTTTGCAAAAAGGGTTAGTCAGTCCGCATCCATTATCATTCTCCTGCGCTCCGAACGGCGAGTATCTCAGATTTTCGGCGAGGGCGAGCGGAGATTTCACCTCCAAAATAGACATGCTCAAAATCGGCACGAAAGTAATCATTGACGGTCCGCTCGGGACATTCACTGAAAAATTTTCCGAAAGATCAAAATACCTGCTAATTGCCGGCGGTATCGGCATTACTCCGATTTATTCTCTCGCGGAGTCGCTCGCCAAAAAAAAATCCGATGTGATAATTTTTTACGCTTCCAAAAACATTGAGGAAATCTGCTTCCTGAAAGAAATCGAACAGCTTCCGTTCATCTGCAACTGCGTCCTATCCAATCAAGGAGACAAGTGCGCGATCCCGCACGAAAATGGCCGGATTGACATGGAGAAAATAAAACGCCTGGCGCCGGATTACAACGACCGCGAAATTTATGTCTGCGGACCGAAAACCATGATTCTCTCTCTGAAAGAACAACTGAAAACAGCCAAATACAACCTCAAACACCTGCATTACGAATTGTTCGCCTTTTAGCGAGATTATGAAGCTTACTTTTGTCATTCCCGCCTACAACGAAGAGTCTTGCATCGGGCGCTGTCTTCAATCTATTTTGGAAGAAACGAAAAACGATCCGGATGATTTTGAAATTATTGTGGTAAATAATGGCAGTGCCGACCAAACCAAAAAAATCGCCCGGTCATTCCCCGGGGTCAAAGTGATTGACGAACCGGAAAAAGGTCTTGCCAAAGCGCGGCAGACCGGGTATCTGGCATCAAACGGCGAACTGATCGCCAATGTTGATGCGGACAATGTCCTACCCCGAGGCTGGGTCGCGAAGACTTTGTACGAATTTTCCAAAAACAAAAATCTGGTGGGGCTGTCCGGACCATTGAAATACTACGACCTCCCGCGCCTGACCGGCGTCCTCGTGAATATCTTTTATATCCTCGGCTTTGGGTTGTATGTTTTGAATCATTTCATAATCCGACGATCGGGAATGCTCCAAGGCGGGAATTTCATCATTAGAAAATCCGCGCTTGACGAAATCGGCGGTTTCAACACCGCGATAAAATTTTACGGCGAGGATACGGATGTCGCCATGCGCTTGCAAAAACTTGGACTGATTAAATTCTCCTTCCTTTTGCCGATGTACAGCTCGGGGCGACGGCTGAAAAATGAAGGAATACTGACGATGTTTTATAAATACATCGCCAACTATTTTTGGATAATACTGTTCCGCCGGCCGTTCCACAAAGAAGACGCGACCCCGCACCCGGTAGAATCGAAACCGCCCCTATGAATCACGCCGAAATAATTTTCAATCAAAAAAAAATCACCGGAGATTGGCGCGACGTGGCCGATGAAAGCGTCTGGACCGAGATATTCAAATTGCGCGAATATCGCCGCGCCGAAGAAATTATAGCGAATAGTCGAGGGCTGATCGTGGATGTTGGCGCGCATGCCGGATTCTTCTCTCTCTACTGTCGCGCCCTTAACCCTCAAATCCCGATAATAGCCGTTGAACCGGAACCGCGGAATATCGCCGCCCTGAATAAACACCTGAAATTGAATCGCGTAGAAAATGTCCTAGTGGAGCAAACGGCTCTCGCCGCGAAAAGCGGCAAACGCGAGTTGTTTGTCTCGCCGGACAGTAGTTTTCATTACCTACTGACGGACGACGAGAAAACCGACAACAAAATCACGGTGAATTGCATTACCTTGAATGATTTGGCCAAAAAATATAGAATTAACGGGATAGATCTGCTAAAAATGGATATTGAAGGCGGGGAGTATGAACTCGTAAAAAATTGGGGGGCGAGTGAATGGGGAATGATTCGCCAGATCGTGATGGAATATCATGACCATCGCGGCCACCGGCACGGCGACATCAAACGGATAATGAACGAAAACGGTTTCAGCGTGGAGGAATATCCGTCAAAATTTGATAGCTCTCTCGGCTTCATTTTTGCCAGAAACAAGAAAATAAATCATAAATAATTTCTATGATCAAAAAAATTCTGCATTTTTTCGATAAATTGGAAGACAAGGTAAGAGGTCGGCTCAGCCGATTCCCGATTATTTATTCCTTCGTTGGTGGCATCGGCGTAATCTTGTTCTGGCGCGGGGTTTGGAGAACCGCCGATTTTGTTGTTGACAGTTATATTTTTTCATCATCCATCGCCGCGCCGAGCAGCGATTTTGCCGTCCAAATGGTTTGGTGGGACGGTCCGCTGTCGTTCGCGCTCGGTTCTTTTATCCTGCTCATGGTCGGCCTGTTCGTTTCCAATTTTGTCGGCAACGAAATCATCATTTCCGGACTGAAGGGAGAAAAACGATTGTCGGAAAAAACCGTTGATGAGATCAAAACCGACACGGAAATTTCCCAACGGATAATGCATGAGATGGGGCGTGCGAACGAAAGTCTGGAAAAAATCCGGAGTTATCTGGAAAAACGCAAATTATGAATTTATCGCCACTCGTCTGGCGCGCGCTCAATTTCGCCGCCAAAAAACACGAAGGACAAAAAAGAAAGGCGGACGGACTGCCGTTCCTAGTGCATCCGGTGGCGGTGGCTTGGATTTTGTCGGAATATACCGACGACGAAAAAATAATTGCCGCCGGGCTCCTCCATGATATATTGGAAGATGTGGAAGGCGATAACTACGAGGAGATCATCCGGGAATTCGGTCCGGAAATCGCCGAGTTCGTCAAGGATGTCTCCGAGGATAAAGACCCGAATGAGCCGATTGAAAATGAATTGCCGTGGATGGAGAGAAAGCAATCGTATCTGGATCATCTCAAAAAAACCGGGCGCGCGGCCAGGTTGATTTCCACGGCGGATAAAATTCACAATCTGCAATCCATGATGGATGCCTACGACAAACTGGGAGAAAATATCTGGACGAAATTCAATTCTCCGCCCGGAAAAAAAATTTGGTTTTACGAAGAAGTCTACAAAATCGTGGCCGACACGATTCCCGAGACCTTGAAAATCAGATACGGCCGGTTGCTCGAGGAAGCGAAACAAAAATTCAAATTGCCTTAATTTACAAACCGAAAATTATGATTGACGACGAAATTCAAAACGCGAAGGACGGCGAAATGGAGGCCGTGCCTTGGCACAAAAAATTACTATTCAGAATAGCGCCGATGCTGGTTATGAAAATGGAGGCGCGTCATTTGCGGATTGACAGTCGCAAATTCGAGCTGGCTGAAAAACTTTTCGGGGACGCGGAACGAATTGATGTCCGTCCGCTAGCCGGCGTTGACGGCCGTGGCTTCATTGTCACCATTGACAACGGCCTGTCGCTGTTTTTTTGCCAAGACGGAGACCGCTTTATTTACGACGGCTATGAAATCGGCGAATACGAGGATGGCAATGTGACCGTTTTTGATTCGTTGAAGACGAATTGATATAACTCCGGCGGCCGTTTGATTTGACAAGCTGTCAAGAACGAGTTATGATGATTACATATGACATCGACTACCGTAAATAACAACAATAATAATTCTCTTGCCCGCGGGTGAGGTATTGTTTTACGCAAACAAACAAACTCTCCCGCTTGGGAGAGTTTTTCATTAAAATTCATTCCCCTGTAGTTCAATTGGTAGAACACCTCGCTGTTAACGAGAAAGTTCTAGGTTCGAGTCCTAGTGGGGGAGCCAAGGTAGACTATTTTTTACTTTCTTATTTATTTCGTCTTCCGCTCGCTGAGCCAGATCAAAAAAATCGTTCACATCACTCATACTCATTTGTCTTGGCTTGCGATCCTTTATACAAAAAACACCAACCGGTAACTTACTCGCGCGGTCATATAAAGATTTGCCGGCATAAAATCTGATAAACGGCACGCCCTGAACCATTGGATTATCAGCAAAACGAGGATCGGCAAGAGTGTCTTCTATAATCAAAACGGTTTGAGACATGAGAGCGTGGCCGCAAAAGGAAATATCTCTCGGACCTTCTCTTGTTGACATACCTTGCACTGATTTAAACCATTCTCTGTCCTTATCCACGAGCGTTATCGTGGAAATCGGCACCCCAAATCTCTTGATCGCTTCTCTGGTAATACGGTCAAATCTCTCTTCCGATGCCGTGTCCAATAATTTGAGGCCATGGAGAACGCAAACTCGTTCTTTATCGTTTGTGGGGATTGGTGCTTTTTTCATATAATTTACATGCCTAGGGCAAACAGATTTAAGGTTTTCACTATTAAATCATCACCGTCAGTAAGGTTTCCGGCATATAATTCTATATAATCATTAGTAGCCAGTGAGATCATGCAGTGTAAAGCGGTACTTTGGATATCATTAGAGACGGCAATACTTTGAATCACCTTACAATTGCCGACCGTTCCATTTTTTGCGATCCCAAAAACATATAGATTGGTGCCAGACCCTGCACCATCCATAGAAATAGTGAACGCCGTATGAAACATTCTTGTTGTAGTGCCCGTATATCTCAATCTACCATTATTCGCTCCTCCATTATCAAACGCATAAACATCACCACTTAAAGTCGTGATCGGGGCAGTCACCACCAGATTGGTATTACCATCGGACGCAGAGGCAATGGTAATCGTCGTCCCGGTGGTATTAAAGTAATTTATTTCCCCGGTTGGAAGTATGAATCTTTTTGCCAGTGTAATATCACCGGCTGAAGAAATGGAAATGGTGGATGTGGCTTGCGCCGTCCCGGCGTCATTACCGACAATGAAATAGCCTTTAGTGAGGGCATTTGAAATGGGAGTGAAGCCAAAGATGGATGAGGAAGCGACCGGATAGAGTGTCCCCGAATTTCCGGCGATGAGACCGGTAAGAGAACCGAGAATGGGATTGTTGGTGAAGGTTTGCGTACCACCCCATAGATTGGAGGTGGTGGTACTAAACGCAAGGGAGAAAGTCGTAGCTGAACCGACAAGCGCGCCTGAACCTGAAAGTTGGAGTGGATAGGTTGCCAGCGGAGAGGAAGTGGCAATATTCGCAAATGTATTCGCGCCGGAAAAATATGGTATATTACCTATCACTGCGACGGTAGAAGTGGAAAGTCCTCCGAACGAAATCGCCGGAACCGTTCCGCCCGAGGAGACAATCGGCCAAATGCCAGCTACCATGGTTACTGTTCCCGTGCCAATACAAGTCCCAGTTATTGAAAAGCATC
The DNA here is from genome assembly GCA_038065575.1 of Patescibacteria group bacterium. Lineage (GTDB taxonomy): Bacteria > Patescibacteriota > Patescibacteriia > Magasanikbacterales > UBA922 > JBBTQT01. The sequence goes on along the minus strand of JBBTQT010000060.1, from coordinate 3,669 downwards.
CGGCAGTAAGGTTAATGCCATTGGCCGCCGTCGAACTCGCAGAGGTACCGGATAAATTTAAATAGGTTGCGCTTACACCACCACCAAAAGTCGAAGTCGCCGAGCCGAATAGGCTAGTAGCTCCGCCACTACCTATCCAGAGACCATTTGTAACGGACAAAAGTGTGGACGATGCGTTCTCGAAAGTCGAGAGACCGGTGACCGAGAATGTGCCATCAGTAGAAATATTCGTGCCTATTCTTGTCGCGGCTACTGTGGCAATAGCGTTAAAAATAAGCCCGATGGCTAATCCAAGAACAAAGAATCGGACATTGCCAATCAAGCCCCCCCCCACCGCAAATTTTGATTAAATTTCATAGATAATCATTATAGCACAGAACAGAATTTAAGTAATGTGGATAAAAATGGTTGTTAAAACTTGAACATCGCCACAGTTTAGATCAACGGTGTCATACCGGTGCCCGGCGAACTGAGGCCGGATGAATTATACTCATTCCGTCGGTCGCTTCGCACCTCGCTAGCTTTATGCTATAATCCATATATGGCAAAAAAGACTGTGAATAATTCCAATAATAATTTTCCTACCCGCGGGTGAGGCATTGTTTTATTCAGATGAACTTGCTCTCCCGCCGCGGAGAGTTTTTCGTTCAAATTCATTCCCCTGTAGTTCAATTGGCAGAACACCTCGCTGTTAACGAGAAAGTTCTAGGTTCGAGTCCTAGTGGGGGAGCCAAGAAAGATCGATCCAGATCATTTAGAATTCCATTTACATCTTCTTGTTCTCGTTCCGTTAACGCCGTCCATTCAGACAAATCTTCTTTTCGCTCTTCCAGATCTCGTCTCTTTCCGGAACCTGCCATTCCAATTTGTTGCAAGCTTTTCAGTTTTACAATTGCACCAAAAAAGCGTAAACTACAAAATGTATGAAAAGGAAAATCACAAAAAATAAAATTGTCGTATATCAGGCAAAGAGCGGAGCGATTGAGCTTCGCGGAGACATACATAAGGAAATGATCTGGGCGACGCAGGCTCAAATTGTAGAACTTTTTGCTGTTGATCAGTCGGTAATTTCCCGCCATATAAAAAATATGTTCAAGGATGGCGAAATTGAAGAAAAAAGCAATATGCAAAAAATGCATAATGCAAATTCCGACAAGCCGGTCTTTTTTTATTCATTGGATGTCATTTTGGGTGTTGGATACAGGACAAATTCAAAAGTAGCTATTGAGTTTCGCAAATGGGCGACAAAGACATTACGCCGATATATCACCAAAGGATATACGATCAATACGAAAATTATAAAAAATAACTACGCCGAATTTCAATTGGCGATTGAAAATATCAAACATCTTTTGCCGGCCGGTACGCCAATGGATCATACCAGCGTTTTGGAGCTGGTGTCGGCTTTTGCTGATACCTGGGTATCACTCAAAGCATACGACGAGGACAAACTTTCCACGACCGGGGCGACAAAACATTCCGTGACTATAACCGCGGATCAGCTTGGCGAGGCGTTGACGACGTTCAAACAAAAACTAGTGGAAAAAAAACAAGCAACGGATCTCTTCGGCTTGGAGAGGCCGGTTGGTGGTGTTTCCGGTATTGTCGGCAATGTGATGCAATCATTCGGAGGTAAGCCCCTGTACCCAAGCGTAGAACAAAAAGCGGCGCATCTTTTATATTTTATGGTAAAAAATCATCCGTTTGCCGACGGCAACAAGCGGAATGGCGCGTATGCGTTCGTGTGGTTTTTAAAAAAGGCCGGTATACTTGATCGTTCAAGGATAACTTCACCAGCCCTTACCGCCCTGACGCTTTTTATCGCAGAAAGCGATCCAAAAAATAAAGATCGGATGGTCCGCCTGATTTTGCAGTTATTAAAGAATTTTGCAGTTATTAATTGAGTTTTAATTATTTTCCATATGGTCAGAGAGCAAGGCCTGATCCTCGAACATCATCAAAAAATCGCCCGTTTGGGAGAATTAGCCATATCAACAAAAAAACGAGCGGAAGAATTGGTTTCTCGAGGAGAGACAAAACCGGATTTTTTGGAATTGATCCAATTACTATCAGAAGACATAAAAGACCCGGAAATTCTGCAAATTATCACGGAATTGTTAGACACTGAAAACGATGAAAAGCTAACGCCCGCACTTGCGGCCGAGACTGCCGGGTTGAAATTACCGGAGCAGGAAACAAAAAGGTTATATTAAGGAAGGTCTAGAGAAAGAATTAGATAAAATCCATAACGCAGAGGGCGGTCATCAATTGATTGAGGCTGTAAAATATCTATTTTCTTTAGGTACCCTCCACGACCTACTGCGAATGCCACTGCTTATAGCAACCTATTACCCGGAAAACAAGGACTATGAAAAATTACTAAAACCGATCAATGACTTGCGTAGAACACTGGGAAATCTTGGGTTTGATATTAAAACAGTACCTCTATTAGGCGAAGCCACTGTGGAAGATCCGGTATCTACCACATATGAACATGATGAAATTTTAAATTCTCTTCCTATGGTGTATGATAGGATAAATGAAAGAGTAGAAGAAGCGAGAAGAAAAAAAATTGTTATTGATGTTAGAACCTTTGGTATTAGACATCGATTTATAAAAGATATTGTTGTGGACAATAGAGTAAAGCTATTATCACCCTCTTCTTGGAGCGGAGAAAATCCTCGCTCTAAACCGAACTATGTAATTTATTAACATGTCACAATCCGGAGAAGGTTGTGATCATTGCGCGTACTTGAAAAATAATTCATGAAAACCAACAACCCCCTCAAACTTATCATCGCCATCGCCGTCTCCGAACTGGCCGGCGTCATCGGCTCGGTGTTTACCACGCCGTCCATTGCCGGCTGGTATTCAGGGATCGTGAAGCCGGCCATAAATCCTCCGGCGTGGGTGTTCGGACCGGTCTGGACAACACTTTTTGCGCTCATGGGTGTAAGCGCATGGTTAATATGGAAGCAGGGGATTGCCACGTCGCCTTCGGCTCCTCGCAATGACAAAAAAATCAGAATCGCCCTTGGTATATTTCTCGGCCAACTGGTTTTGAACACGCTCTGGTCAATCATCTTTTTCGGCCTGCATAGCCCGGGTGGTGCGCTTATTGAAATTATTTTCCTCTGGTTTGCAATTCTCGCCACGATTATCGCCTTTGCAAAAATATCTCGTCCGGCCGCTTGGCTTCTTGCGCCGTATATCATTTGGGTCAGTTTCGCTATATTCCTAAACTACGCCATCTGGGCATTAAATTAAATTAAAAAATATGACCACCTACAAACACACTCAAATAAGCTACCCGATGCTACTCGTCACACTAATCGTGCTGGCGCTTTTCTCGTGGCTTCAAATTACGGCTCGGCTTGAACCTCCTTCGTATAACTCCGGCACAAATTTCGCCATGACTGCGATAATGGCCTTGATTTTGTTTATTCTGGCATCGTTTACAGCACTCTCCGTGTCCATCGACGAAAACTATCTCCGAATCAAATTCAGCTTCGGCATTTTTCGTAAAAAATTCGCGGTGAGCGAGATTGCTTCAGCCACGCCTGTAAAAAATCATTGGTATTACGGCTGGGGGATACGGATTTGGTTTTGGCAATTAAGTCTTCGGTGGTGGTGCTCACCCACGAAGGGGAGCCACTTGAGATTGAGCGA
>JBBTQT010000059.1:0-2271 GCA_038065575.1 Patescibacteria group bacterium | reverse complement strand
AGGAAGACCTTGTCCGGGTATCAGACACGATAATCAAAGGCGGATTGGTGCCGACGATTTCGGGGGATTAAAAAGTATAAATCCCTTTCAGCCGTGCTTTGATCTCCTCGCTTGGTATCCAGCCGGCTTTTAACCAAGCTTCAACATACGATTTCACAGAAGAATTTTTTATGGCGGCTAGATACTCAACATTAAGGGCAATACTCTCCTGACTTCTTGGCAAATTAACAGAATAGCCCAAATCAAGTCCGATCGTTTTCCACGATTCGATGAATTCAACAAAATCACGAGTGTCAATTGTGCAATCAACTATAATTGCAGTGTTTATTTTATCATGCAATAAATTTTTGTTTTCCGCAGTACTAAATTCCGCGCAAAGATCGGCACTAAAATCAACACCATATTCACTCCAGAATTCAAGTTGTCTGGTAATACGCGAGCCAATAATCATATGATTATTACTAATCACGCGCGAAGCAATCCGAACAAGCTCTTTTCTCACTTCTGGCGATCCGACAATTGCCTTGAAATCAAATCGAGTGCTACTCCATTCATCCATATATTCTCCAATTCTTTCGGGACGATCCCACGCCCACAGCTGTATTTCTCCAATCAGACTATCCCTAAAATACTTACGCACCCGTTCGGACTGAAAAAAATCCATCAATTCTTTTTCTTTTTGATGATCACTTCCGATTGGATCAACAATCCTCCTTTTAAATATTTTGGCTCCCATTTCAAGAACCCTGAAAAGATGTTTTTCTGCTTCAGATTGAGGATCTTGGCGTTCCTCACGGCGCGTATGGGCTTGTCCGGTATTTCTTCTCTCTTCGTGGCCGGTGTATGGTGGCGATTGACGATAACGCGATTCTTCCCGCGACGCCGGCCGGGGTCGGTCGTCATGCGAACTATCAAAACCCCCAGCGACTCTTCTCTTTCTCAACACCGCGTATGCGCCATTAATGCGCTTGGTAATTTCGGTTGCCAATGGATCAGTATTTACATCAGGATGATACTTCTGATTCAACAGCCTCATGGCCGCCTTGCTTTCACTCTCGGTTGCACCAATCGGCACACCCAAAACTTCGTACGGATCCGAGCTGTAAAATTGCCGATACTCCGGCGGAATTCCATTTTCATTAAACATAAAATTTTGTTTATTCTTACCGATAAAAATAACCTAAACCAGTATTATCATAACAAAACCTCTCTTTTCGATCAATGATTGGTCATTAAAAAATTCTCTATTTCTTAAATTTCCCATGCTTTCCCAAAAACCGCGTTAATATGTCAAGAATATCAGCGGTAACGATTTTTCCACCCGTCTCTTGAAATAATTTTTCATCTTCGGTAAAGGCAAAAGTGATAATTTTCTCCTGATCCGTTTCCTCCGGATGTCCCTGAACGCTCAAACCAACATGTTTGCTGTCCGCCAACAATGAACGGACGAGGGCAATGTCCGTCTTGGTGTCAGTTGTGAATTCAGCATCGGCAATATGAATCAGTCCATGCACCATTTCCGGCCGCGCTTCAGTGGATCGGAGGATTATCGCGCTCTGCCGAGGGTTTGGCGCCACTTCTTCGGAATGATACGAAGCAATCGACCCCGCGATTCCTTCCGCCCGATCAAGCACACCAACCAACATTTCAGTATGTTCGCCTGATTCAATCAAACTCGCCCCATCTTCGCCTCGGCCGGCGCTACGCACCACATCTCCGCCACGCATTTTTGACATTACTTGGTGTCCATAACAGATACCCATGATTGGCAGATTCCTAGCCGCGGCCTCGGTGTAGAGTTCGGAGGCTCGCTTGAACACTTCGCCATGCGTAATACCCGCCCATTGGCGAATTTCTTTATCAACAAATTCACTACTGAAAGCTTTACTGACATCGGCTGGCGAACCGGTAAAAATCGCCGCCGAAATTTCCGCGTCTTTGTCACTGCGACCATCTTTGATATTATGCCCGACCACTTTAATATCTCTTCCAAGAAAATATCTTACCATATCAACAACATTGTCCGGCATTTCACCGCCGAACATGTGCTGTAAATAAATATCTGCCAAAGCGTCATACGCCCGTCCCCGACCTTTGAGTTTTTCAATCCCCTGCCGAAATAATCTGGCTCCTCCGCCCAAGGTATCAACCACCAAAATCGCTTTGTCGCCAACCACTTCTTTGAGCTCTTGTTGAACTTCGCGGAGAGATTGGACTTGGTGAACCACTTGATCGCGGTTATTATCAAGCATTTCTTCTTCGCGGGGGGTG
>JBBTQT010000058.1:0-11087 GCA_038065575.1 Patescibacteria group bacterium | reverse complement strand
GCCACCCTGAAACATTTCAAACCTTTTATGGTTTGACAGCCATTTTAATAAGTAATAAAACTTTTTTGATTTAATATTAGCGTATTCTCCCATATTACGCTAACTGTAAGTCGCCTTCCTTTTTTTTCACTACAGAACCAAAACTGGATTTCATTATTGAAATGTCATCTAACTTTTTTCTTTCTTCAACCGATGGAGCAAACGGTTTGTTTTTCAAAATCAAATCAGTATAATTTTGTGGAATATCATAGACAACAACCAAAGATTCATTAACCATTCTAACAAAATCATCTGTATTCAAACCTTGAGTAATAAATTTTTTATCTCCCGCGGTAACATTACCAATGATAAAATCACCATCCCTAAACCATTCAACTTGAATATTGTTCGGAATTTTATGGAAATACGCAAAAAATGCCTCAGAATAAATTTCCGGCTTTATAATTCTTTTTTTAATTTGATCCCATCTAACTTTCAATCTCATTTTTGTCAAAAGCATAATCTCTTTATTAATTTTAGATTATATCAATAAATTTGACTAAAGTCAATGCCGGAAGACTAAATATAATATACTACAAAAAAGAATTAATCGCCAATGAAAGGCGGGGACAGGCGAAGTATTGCAATCATGTTCTAGCTGGGTTAAAGGAGTTGACATTGGTCACTTGGTCTCTCGGACAACCCATCTATATATAGGTGGCCTTGGCGCAGTGTCTCTCACGAGATACTTCGAGCCAGGCCGCCTTCATGTTTTTAGACAAAGCCAGAGAAGGAAAATTTTGGCCGAAAATCGGCGATTTGCCGATACGAGCGGGTGAGGGGAATCGAACCCCTCGCATCAGCTTGGAAAGCTGAGATATTACCACTATATGACACCCGCAGTGAGTGAAAAGTGGAGTTTACTCCGACTTTTCCGAGCGAGGAGTAGCATATACCTTAGTATATGACACCCGCATGTTGTTATAAATCCAGATTATTATACAATAATTAGGCCGTAAGTCAAGGTTTTTTAGGCTTTTGTCCGGCACATTGCAAAATTCGTAGTTTTGGGGTATAGTGGCTCTCTTGTTTCGGCATATTTGATTGATTATGTCCCACCTCACTCACATCGCCGAAAATAAAGAAAATCTTATTTTGCGTTTCAAAATAATTCAGTGGATACGGGAATGGTTTAACGCCAATGGTTTTTTGGAAGTGGAAACGCCGATTATTTTGCGCTTGCCCGGGCAGGAACCGTATTTGTCGCCGCTGAAATTGAATGTCCACAATGAATCGGACAAGGGATTTGTCGGTTATTTGCATACCTCGCCGGAATACACGCTCAAAAAAATGCTGGCCGCCGGGTTTGGCGATATTTATTCTCTTTGCAAAACATTTCGCGATTATGAAAGTTTTGGTGGCACGCATAATCCGGAATTTACGATGATTGAGTGGTATCGGACGGGGGTGGATATGTTCGCGATTATGAATGATGTGGAGCGACTTTTCGCGTTTATTGTTGAAAAATTTATAAGTGTCATCCCGAGCGAAGCCGAGGGATCCCCCAGTTTATCTCAATTACCGGGGGATTTCTCCACTTCGCTTCGCTCCGGTCGAAATGACATTGCTGGCGGATTTGAACGCATTCATATGCGCGATTTATGGAAGAAATTTGTTGGTGTTAATTTGGATGAATATTTAACCAAAGAAAAGATGTTTGGGTTGTGCGTGTCGCGAGGGTATAAACCGGAACAGAGTGAAGAATACGAAGATTTGTTTTCCAGGATATTTATTGATGAAGTTGAGCCGTATTTGGGTAAGGAAAAACCGTTGATTGTTCATCACTACCCGATGTCGATGGCGGCGCTCTCGAGGCAATCGCAAGCAGATTCGGGATACGCGGAACGGTTTGAGGTTTATATTGACGGCTTGGAATTGGCGAACGCTTATTGTGAAATTACCGATGCCGATGTGATAGAGGAGAGACTGAAAACGGAAAAAATTAAGAGAGCGGAATTGGGGCGCGATGTGTTTGAAGTGGATAGAGAATTCGTGGAAGCGGTCAGATGTATGCCGGAATCAGCCGGAATTTCTCTTGGCATTGACCGATTGGTTCAGTTATTTACGGGTTGCAAAAATATTGATGATGTGTTAGTATTGCCGATGTCGGAATTGATGAATCAATAAATAATTTCTATGGGAAGTACTACTGATATTCATAAAGGCGCGGTCATTCGTCATCAAAATAATCTATACGTGGTTACTTCATGTCAGTTTGTCAACCCCGGAAAAGGATCGGCTTTCACCAAAACAAAGTTGAAAAGCATTTCGTCCGATAAAGGAATGGAAATCACTTACAAGAGTGGCGAGTCGGTGGACACCGTGCAGGTGGAACGGCAGAATATGCAATTTTTGTACAAAAATGGCGGATTTTATTCATTCATGAATCAGGATAATTATGAAACCGCGGATGTGAATGAAGACATTATCGGCGAGGACGGAAAATATCTGAAAGAAGGTCTGCAAATAATCGCTCTCATGAACGACGGCTCGGTGGTGGCGATTGAGTTGCCGAAGAAAGTTCAATATACCATTAAAACCGCTCCTCCGGCCGTGAAAGGCGATACCGCCGGCGGCAATGTCACCAAGGTGGCGATCATGGACAATGATTTAGAGGTCAATGTGCCGATTTTCATCAAAGAAGGTGAAGAGATACTCGTAAACACCGAAACCGGCGAATATGGCGGTCGGGTGGGGACGAATTAAAAATTACGAATTACGAATTGACGATTGCGTGCGATGGGCACAATTATTAATTTGTAATTTTGACAGTGCCATTCATGGGCGCTGTTTTATTTCAGGAGCGTCTTCACTTTTTTTATAATCGCGCGCGCGGAAATTTCTTCGTAATCCAAAAGTTCTTGCGGTCGGCCGCTCATCGGCAGTTTGCGTACGGCGAGTGAATAGATCGGCGTTTTTTCGGTGGCGAGCGCCATGGCCACCGCTTCGCCGATTCCGCCCTCCGGATAGTGATCCTCCACGGTGATAATCGCTCTGGTTTCCGCGGCCGCTTTTTTCAATGTTTTGGTATCCAGCGGTTTCACGGAATAGAGATCAATCAAGCGGATGTTGATATTTTCTTTTTTCAGTTCTTCGTAGGCTTTACGCGCCTCGTGCAAAGTGATACCGGCGCCGATAATGGTGATTAAATCTTTGTCGCTGGAGAATAAGGTTTTGCTCCCGCCGATTTTGAAATTATCTTTCGCGTTATAGAGGATGGCGGTGTCGGCTCTCGTCGTGCGAATGTAGACCAGGCCGTGGTGGGTGGTGGCGATGGCTATCAATTTTTCGGTGGAAACCGCGTCGCTCGGGTAGAATACCACCGACCCGGACACGCTTCGGAAAAGGGCGATATCTTCCAGCCCCATTTGCGACGAACCATCCTCGCCGATGGAAACCCCGGCGTGCGAGCCGCAGAATTTGAGATTGGCGTCGGAATATTGGCACATCCGGATTTGGTCAAAGGCGCGGGAAAAGAAGGCCGAAAAAGTGGAAACGAAAGGAATTTTTCCTCGGCGGGAAAGTCCGAGCGCTGTTCCGACCATATTTTGTTCGGCGATATACATTTCAAAAAATCTATCCGGAAATTTGTTTTTGAAAAGTTCCGCGTAGGTGGAATTGCTGGTCTCGGCATCCAGTACCACGATGCTCGGGTTGGTTTCGCCGATTTTGGCTAACGCGTTGCCATAGGCGCGGCGCGTGGAGACCGGTTTGTCAAAGGGATAATTAATGTCATTTCGACCGGAGCGAAGCGAAGTGGAGAAATCCCCTGGTAATTTAGATAAACTGGGGGATCCCTCGACTTCGCTCGGGATGACATTGTTTTTTGGTTTAGAAATTTTTCCTTTCAGGTTTACATCAACCATCCCTAATTCCAGCAAGGCTTGGGTAAGTTGTTCCGCGTTCAAGGGTTTCCCGTGCCAACCGTCTTTATTTTCCATAATGGAAACACCCTTGCCTTTGAAAGTTTTGGCGATAATCATTGTCGGGCGGTCTTTTGTTTCACCGGCTTTTTGGTAGGCCGCGACTATGGATTTCAAATTGTGCCCGTCAATCACCAGTGCCTGCCAACCGAAAGCCTCCGCCTTTTTTTTATATACTTCCAAATGGTGGCCGATTATAGTTTCACCTCTTTGGCCGAGACGGTTTACATCCAGAACGGCAATTAAATTATTCAGCTTATAATGGGCGGCGATTTCCAACGCTTCCCAAACCGAACCTTCGGCCATTTCGCTGTCGCCGAGCAAAACGAAGGTGCGATAATTAATTTTGTCCAGATATTTGCCGTTTATCGCCAGACCAACGCCGACGGATAAGCCTTGTCCGAGTGATCCGGTGGCGCATTCGGTATAGGGAAATTTGAGGGTGGGGTGGCCTTCCAGTCGGCTGCCGAATTTTCTTAATGAAGATAATTCCTTTGTGTCAAACGCGCCGCCGACGGCCCAGAGCGAATAAAACAGCGGGGCGGCATGGCCCTTGGAAAAAATTATTCGGTCGTTGTTCGGGTATTCCGGATGGTCAAGATCAAATTTGAAAATGCCGGAATAAAACAGTCCGGCCATCAGTTCCACCGCCGAAAGACAACTGCTCGGATGGCCGGAGCCGGCGGCGGTGGTGGAGGTGAGAATGTGGTGGCGGAGGGTGGCAGAGAGTTTTTGGATGTTATTTTGCATATTGTTTGGTTTTGGGATATCGGAAGTTGATTATTTCAGGTAATTTTTGTTAAAATGTTTTTTTTCCTCCTTTTGTGTTTATCAAGGGGGGTGACAAATTGTCCATACCCTTTGTTGAGTTCTGGGTCGCGCAACCTCAGCTTATTTATGTAATCCTTCACATTTCTTGAATCAATCAGCGCTAAAACTTAGTTTGAGATTATAAATACCACCAACCAAATTTGGATCGCTAAAATTAGCGCCAGTATTGCCTGAAAAGAGATTTTTCGGGTTTTGTGACGAAAATAACGCATGGCGACGAGGGAGCCGATCGATCCGCCGATTAGAGCCAAAAACCAAAGCATTTTTTCACTGATCCTTTGTTTCCCCAGAGTGGATTGGAATTTGTCCCATCCGAAATAAAAAAAGGCGAGGAGGTTCACGCCGACTAAATAGAGGATGAGTATTTGATCAGTGAGAGGTAAATCAAGAAACCATTGCATACTCGGGGGACAGATTGTTAAATTGTCGGATTGTCACAGTGTCATTTCTTTCAGGAATCCAGCGTCGCGTTCAATTTTTTCATATCTCCCACATGATACTTCCGATCAGTTTCCGCCAAAACGATTAGTTCGTGGCGCACAGTATCCGGATGGGGAACATTCTCAATAATAATACTGTTGGTGGACGACGCGGTCGTGAGAATGATGTTGCCATATTTGAAAACCGTCGGAAAAAATCCTTTGACTACTGTCGTGACATCTTGAATCCGAAACAAATCCAGTTCGGTGATAACTCGGTTGAATAAACCGCGCTGGTCAATGTCTATCACCCGATCATTGGTGATGATCCAAAGATCAAGATAATAATCCACAAAATGAGCGTAAAAAAACAGATAAATTGACAGATAATAAAAACTGCCGAAAAGCACGAGGATCGGGAAGCTGACGGATCCGCTCAATAATTCCGGGAATAAACTATCGGTCATAATATAAACCGCCACCGGCACGAGCATGAGTACGACAAAAAGCAGGACGGTGGGGATAAAAGTAATGGGGTGGCGACGGAGCATGTGCTCCACATGTTCGTATGATTTTTGGCGGACAAAATGAGAGAGATGCATATTAAACGGGGAGAATATTAGAAAACCAGGAAGTATCAAACAAAATCAACGGCTGGGTCCAGCGGACATCAACCAATAGAGCAAAAGTGAAATAGAAAGTGAAAATCGCGAGAGCGCCCACCAAAAAAGTAATGGCGAAACTGGCCGAAGTAAGCGTGCCGCTGGAAGCGATGTGGTAGACATTGACCACGGAAAAAAACGCGAAGATCAGCAGGAAAATAAAATAGAGGAAAAGGAGGGAATAAAGAGGGATGGTGATGGACATTGTCGTTACGAATTACTAATTAAAAATTACGAATGACTTTGCGAATTACAAATTTTACGTCATTGCGAGGAGCGAACGCAGTGAGCGACGTGGCAATCCCTTTGTACTTTGATATAAACTAAGGGATTGCCACGTCCTCCTTCGCCTTTCAGGCTACGGCGGACACAGTCGCTTCGCTCCCATTGCCCGTCCGAAGCGTAGCGTAGGCGGGTCGCAATGACGTGATACAACATGTTCATTATTCGTAATTCGTAATTTTTAATTCGTAATTGGCACCCTGTCCGGTGTATTTTTTGCCCAGGTGTTCGTAAGCGTCTTTGGTCGCTTTTCGGCCGCGCGGGGTTCTCTCCAGCATGCCGATTTGGAGGAGGTAGGGTTCGTAGATTTGTTCCAGAGTTTCAATTTCTTCGGCGACGGCGGCGGCGAGAGTGCTTAACCCGACCGGACCGCCGGAAAATTTGTCTATGAGAGCGGTGAGAATTTTGCGATCAACCGCGTCCAGGCCTCTTTCGTCAATGTTTAGGAGAGCGAGGGCTTTCCGAGTAATCTCCGTCGATAGTATACCATTATGAATGACCTCGGCATAGTCGCGCGCTCTTTTCAAAAGTCGATTGGCGACGCGAGGCGTGCTACGGGAGCGTTCGGCGATCAGGGCGGAAGCGCCATTGTCTATTTCCGTTTCCAAAATACCGGCGTTGCGGCGCACGATTTTTTCAATGTCCGCCGTGTCGTAATAGGTGAGATGAAAGACATGGCCGAAACGATCGCGCAATGGAGAAGAAAGCATATTCAGTTTGGTGGTCGCGCCGATTAAAGTAAATTTTTCGAGCGGCATGCGCAGAGTTCGCGCGGCCGGACCCTTGCCGATTATTATATCCAAAGCGTAATCTTCCATGGCGCTGTAAAGAACTTCTTCAATGGTTTTGTTCAAACGGTGGATTTCGTCAATGAATAAAACATCGCCTTTTTGCAGATTGGAAAGGATGGCCGCCAAATCACCGACTCGCTCCAAGGCCGGACCGGCGGTGATTTTGATGTGTGAATTCATTTCCCGCGAAATGATGTGAGCGAGCGTGGTTTTGCCCAAACCCGGATTGCCATAGAGGAGAACATGCTCGAGCGGCTCCTCGCGTTTGCTCGAGGCCTGGATGGATATTTGGAGTTGGGTTTTTATTTGCTCTTGGCCGACAAATTCTTGAAGACTGCCCGGCCGGAGGGTGATTTCAATGGCGGTTTCTTCGGTTTGCGCCGTCGTGTCGGTCAATTTTTCTTCGGGAGATGACTCATCCGTCATTTCGTCTATCATAGCTTTGGAATTATACGGCGGTCAATCATAAAAAACAAGGCGGTGGGTGAAAAGGCAATGTTTGCAGAACTATCAGATAGGATTATACCCAGATTGACGAAAATTTCAATTACTGAAATAATAACCACATCGTTTTTAACATCAAAATAAATGCCCAAGCGAGGAGACACCGAAAGTCGCGATAAAATTGCTATTACAGAAACCGGTTCCAAACTGCCGGCTTTTGAATTTGCCGATCTGGCTGCTATTCAAGAATATTTAACCTGGAAACAAGAGGTGCCCCTGCCTATTCGACGATTGGTAGAGAGTGCTTTGAAAGGAAATGCGCCTACTCCCAGCCAGAATGGCCTACCTCTAACCGATCAATTTTTAGACACCTTTGGTATGTGTGTCAACCAGAAACAACTGATTGATCTGGCCTCGGTAAATAAAAAAGTAGCGAATTTTTTACGACCGCTCTCCCGTGTTCCTACCGAAGAGGGTTATATCGATGTGTTTGACACATTGGCTAATCCGGAAACCTCCTGGTCGCTGAAACAAAAAATTTATGAAACGCAAATAAAACCAGCGCTTGAATGGCTGGCTAATCGAGATTTAAGAGACCTTGCCCAAGCCGCAAAAAAATCTGCCTCGGAGCCTGGCGAAGGTGAGTCATCTGACGTGTCAGAAAGCGGTCAACAACCCAATGATGGTGTGCCACCAGCCAATGAAAAAGTTATTTCTTCAATGGAAGCTGGTGCCCAGCAAAAAGAAAATAAAGAAGGCCAGCCAGCTGTAGCGCTTTTTTCAATCAAGCCATTTTTTGGCGGGTACTATGAACAATTAGTCTTTAATAAATTTAATCAAACCACACTGCAATGGGAAAAAGATCCCAATGAATTTACAGAAGCTCAAACAGAAACATTGGATCCGCTGAATGCCCGTGTGTATTTTGGTAAAATCCGCGGTAATGAGCCTCTGGCCTTGCCAACTCCTGATGATTGGATTTTTGATCCCGACAGTTTAGAAATTGACGCGCCCGACGGTACGGCGGAAGTTGTGAAAAATCAGAATGGCCATTGGTATCTCAATGTCGCTGCCAGTGGTATATTTAATTATCAACTCCGCCTTGGTAAAAAACCATATTTTGAAGAAAGTGAAAAATTTAAAGAAGCAGAAATGAGCGGGGAGTTGCCGGCTGAATTAAAACAGTTTATTACTGAAATTAAAGCCAGTCGTTTGCCAATAATTAAACAAAAACGAGAAATCGTCAAATTTGTTCGCAATCATCTTAAGTATTCCAACAGCCGTGAGGCTTGGGAATATTATACAGCCAAGCCGGCTGAATATTTTACTCGCATTTGGGAGCGGGGCGAAGCTGATTGCAAAGTCGCTAATGATTTGGCTTGTCGCGCGCTCGCGGAAATTGACAATGATTTCCAGTATGTGGCCGGATTTTATGTCAAGGAAAAGGGCCAAGACGGCGAGGCTGTACTGCATAGCGGCAATGGCCATGCTTGGCTTAAGATTTGGGACCATATTAGTCGGCGCGCAATCAAATTAGACGCCACGCCGAAAGGTGATCCCACTATTGACCAAGAAGAACAAGAGCGCGAATTGGAAGGCGAAACAGGTGAAGGAGATTATAACAATCCCGAAGAAGAAATCGCCTCAGAAGAGGACGCTAAAAAACAACTTAAAGAAATGAAGAAAAAAGATGAAGGTAGGGAAGGAAAGCCACGAAGTCCGGAACATAACCAAGAAGAACAATCATTTGCCAAACTTGCTGAGTGTACTCCTGAGCAAGCACGGGAATTTTTGAAAGCTCTGGATCGCGTCCGCGAAATTAAAGATGAGCAAGGCATCCCGATTTCTGACTTGATGAAAGAAGAGTGGAAAAAAATTATTGAAGAACGAAAAGTAGATGTCCGTGATTATCGTGGACCTGTGCCTATGGATGAAGGTGATCGTCTGGAAGATCCGGTTGAGGCGCGCATTGATATTCGTTCACATGATTTTAATCCAGGCGGCTTTGAAGTTGATGAAATTGTCCAAAAAACAGTCAGTGATTTTGGTGGCCTAAACATATATTTTTCTTTTGACTTATCCGGTTCAATGAGAGAGCCTGATGGCGCCAGTGGCCGTATTAAAGCTGATGTCCAACGCGACGTGGGTTTGTTGTTTGTTGACAGTCTGATGCAATGTTCATACATTGCTCGACAGGCTGGCGCAGATTCAGATTTACTTCCCATAAAGATTATGGTAACATTGGCAAGTGATCATGGAGAGGTCAAATTACCTCTCACTGATCAGTGGGGAGAAAAGGAACAGTGGGCTTTTTATTCTGCTCTTACCAAATTAGCGAGCGGCGGCACACCAACGCACTAGACATTAAAACTTATTGAAAAAGATTTCCTTAATGAAATCGGAGCACTACGCGCCAAAAATATTCCGCCTGAAAAACTGCCTATTGATTATACGGCAGAGGTATCTGACGGCGTGCCTGATGACTTTGATGCAACCGAAGCCATGCATAAAAAATTAAAAGCTAAAGGAATGGTCGTGCGGAGTTATACGATTGGCGGAGAATCGAGCAGTGCTGATGCTGCCCCGCCGCTATCTTCATTTAGTGAATTACCCAAGATTTTGGCCGCTGACATCATAAATCAAATGAAAAAATTACGTCCTCGAAAAATTACCTGACGCTTATGTCTGAATATCTCACCCTGCATCCTGGCGAACTCAGTACCAAGTTCCGTATTTTGAAACCCGAAGAAGTTGCAGGGTTGGAGAGAAATCAAAAAAAACCTGAGGCAGAACGAAAAGAAAGCTTGACTTTGGATCAAGCTGAAACCATAATGGGTCAAGATTTTTTTGGTCCCGCAGATGTGCAGAAAGAATTTGGCGTGCAACTCGAGGTCGAAGATATTCCGGTTATTCCTTTTTCCGAAATTGAATTAGAACGGGCCAAAGAACTTGGACAATTTTTGGTTCTTCGTGTCAACAAGGCTCCTGACGGCAAGGCGTTGACAATGCCCAAAATGCACGAAATGTTACAAAAAAGATTTACAGATGAGAGCAAAGGCAAGGTATTATATTCAACGGCAGGTGAATGGAAACTAAATTCAGAATTTTTTACAACTGAAACTCCTGAGCTTGCTTGGGCTTTGTCCGGAACAGCCTCTGTGCCTGACTCTACAAGTAAGAATTATTTGGAGCAAACTCAAGTACTCGCTGACTATGTAGCCAATGAAGTTTTTAAAGGTCAAGAATTGCCACCGATGTATGAGGCGGCGATTGAGCAATTTCAGAATTATTTTGACCATAATTTTAAAAATAAAACTAAAGAAGAAATTGATGCCTTGCTTAGTGGCAGTGACTGGGAAAAATATGCTCAAGAATTGGGCGATTTGGGAATAAATCAGTTAACGCGCCAATCTCCAGCCGATGCCTTATATGATATGCTGGCACGTTATCTAAAAACCGGAACAAAAATATTTGAGACTGTTTCTACTTGGACCAAGCGCCGGGCGTCTGATGGCGACCTCGTGTATGTGGGCCGCTTCGGCGCTGGTGGTGCCCGCGTCAACGGGTACAGGCCTGGCAGCTCGGATAGCAATCTCGGCGTCTCCTTGTCCCGCAGTCATTGAGACTTTGAAATTTGTAATTTGAAACTTTTGTCTGCTTGAATTTTTATAACATATGGAACGAGGCACTCACTTT
>JBBTQT010000057.1:0-3782 GCA_038065575.1 Patescibacteria group bacterium | reverse complement strand
TAGAAAATAATTATTATGTCTGATAAAGAGAAGGTTGTCTTTTCTCCTGAAAAAGAAAATAAAAAAGAATTAATTTTCGACCCGAAAGAAACAATTTTAAAAAGCGCGGAAATTGACGGCGAACCCAGGCGAGTGCAGGGGAGCAACGAAGTTTTTTATATAAAATTGGCTTCGCCTGAAGTGACTGGCGCTATTTTTAAGCCTGCGGAAGGAGAAAATATTTTTCCGGACCATGGTTATTATAAATCAGGCGATTATTATAAGAGAGAGCGCGCGGCTTATTTAGTGGATCGCTTTTTTGGTTTTGACTTAATCCCGCCTACGGTGATTCGCGAGATTAACGGCAAAATCGGCTCTTTGCAAGAGCATATTCCGAATCATCGCGCCGGCTGGCAATTTAAACAGGTTGAAGATTTGGTCGCTGTCAATGAACCAGACTTCATTAAAATGGCAGTTTTAGATTTTATTATTTGGAATGCCGATCGTAGTTTGCCCAATATTCTTGTAGTGAACAAGCGCCAACAAGAAAATTTAATTGCCATAGACAATTCTTTAAGTTTTGGCGAGAGCGGGATTTTTAATGCGGAAGGCATGGACAAACTCGTTTGCTTGGATCAGATACCAGGAGAAATTATTTCTAAAATAGAACAAGCTTTCGCTAACCGAGAAGCAATGGAAATATTTAGAAATATGTTAAGCGAATTGCTTAGTCCAGAAGAAATAGATAAATTTTTTGATCGTCTAGAACGAGTAATGTATAAAAAAAGAATCACCGACGAAGATATCGCGGATTTTAGTTATTAATTAAAATAATTCACTTCAAGATGTATTTTGTTGAAATTTTCAAATTAAAAGACGGCGGTTCGCAATCATTGCTGGCTAATTGTTTTTTAGAAAACGGTTCGATCAATTTTAAGGGCGATGAAAAATTTATTGAGTCTTTAAGGCAAAACGGGATTACTGATTATTCTTCGGTTGATAAGAATAAATTATTTCCTATTGATGGTTTAAAATTTTTAGAACAATTAAAATATAATTTTCGTTCGGGCTATTTGAACGCCACGGACATTAAAGAGATGTAAATTTATGTTAAAACAATTTGAGACAGAATTTAACGGCAGAAAATTAATCGTTAGAACCGGCGAATGGGCTGACCAAGCTGACGGCGCTTGCACGGTCCAATACGGCGAGACGGTTGTTTTAGCCACGGCAGTGATGGGGAAAGAAGATCGCGAAGGCGTGGATTTTTTCCCTTTAACCGTAGAATACGAAGAGCGTTTTTACGCAGCCGGAAAAATAAAAGGTTCCAAGTTTATTAAACGCGAAACTCGGCCGCCAGACGAGGCTATTTTAGCCGGACGTTTGATTGACAGACCCATCCGTCCTTTATTCAATCAAGAAACGCGCCGCGAAATTCAGGTTATCAATACCGTACTTTCTTTGGATTCTGAAAATGATCCGGATATTATTGCTTTATACGCGACGAGTTGCGCTTTGGCGATCTCTGATATCCCATGGGAAGGGCCGGTGGCCGGCGTGCGCGTTGGCCGCGTCGACGGGCAATTAGTTATTAATCCGACTTATACCCAGCGCCTTACCAGCGATTTAGATTTAGTGGTGGCCGGAACCGGCGACAGGATTCTGATGATTGAAGCCGGCGCTAAAGAAATTCCTGAAGATCAGATATATGAGGCGATGGATTTCACAAGAAAAGAGATAAAAGAATTAATGGAATTCTTTAATAAGATACGAAAAGAAATCGGCAAAACTAAGGCCGTGTTAGAGAAAAAAACAGACGAATCTTCGCCAACCGACGAGGAATTGAAAAAAATGGCGGAAGATTTTGTGGAAGAACACGGAGATGATTATTTATTCAAAACGTCCTTAAAAACGAAAGAACAACGGATCGGCGCATCCGAGGCTTTAAGCCATAAAATAGACGAGATGTTATTAGAAAAGGGCGTCGGCAAAGATCGTCGAGGAAAAATTTATGACTATGTCCATAATCTTATTTATAAAGCGGTTGGCCGTAAAATTTTGGAGAAAGGCCAGCGTATCGACGGACGCGCTTTAGACGAGATTAGGCCTTTGGCCACGGCGGTTCATGTTCTGCCGCGTCCGCACGGTTCGGCGGTATTTTCCCGCGGCGAAACTCAAGTTTTGGCAACTGTTACTTTGGGCGCGCCAGGCATGGAGCAATATTTAGACACTATGGAAGAAAGCGGCCGCAAGCGTTTTATGCATCATTATAATTTTCCGCCTTATTGCAGCGGAGAAGTTAAACCATTAAGACAAACCGGCAGACGAGAGACAGGACACGGCGCTTTAGTGGAAAGAGGTATCGCCGCTATTATTCCGGACCAAGATATTTTTCCTTATACTATCCGGGTTGTCTCTGAAGTTTTATCGTCAAACGGTTCAACTTCAATGGCTTCTTGCTGCGCTTCAATATTATCCTTAATGGATGCGGGCGTGCCGATTAAAAATATTGTGGCTGGCGTAGCTATTGGTTTGGCTTCGGAAGAAGTGGATAAAGAAATGAAGCGTTATAAAGTTTTTACCGACTTACAAGACTTGGAAGACGGCCCGGGTGGTATGGACTTTAAGGTAATCGGTTCTAATAAAGGCATTACCGCGATTCAAATGGATACCAAGACTTATGGCTTGACTTTTGATATTATCCGCGACGCTCTGTCAGTGGCTAAAAAGGGCAGAGAAAATATTTTAGAAACTATTACTGCCGTATTAGCGGCTCCGCGAGCGGAATTGTCCGTTTATGCTCCGAGAATCATCTCCTTTAAAATTGATATTGAAAAAATTCGCGAAGTTATCGGTCCAGGCGGTAAGGTTATTAATAGTATTATCGCTAAAACTGGCGCCACAATTGACATTGCTCAAGACGGCACGGTGGCGGTAACATCTACCAACGGCGAGGGCATGGAAAAAGCCATCAATATGATTAAAGATATCGTGCGGGAAATTGAAGTAGGCGAAGAATTTGAAGGCACGGTTACGAGAATACTTGATTTTGGCGCCTTTGTGGAATTGGTCCCTGGCACCGAAGGCATGGTTCATGTTTCGCAAATGGCCGCCGGCCGCACCGAACATCCGTCCGATGTTATGAAAACAGGGGATAAAGTTAAAGTCAAAGTTATTGAAAAAGATGAGAAGGGCAGAATCAATCTTTCAATGCGCGCTTTAATGAAAGACGAAGCAGGCAATCCCTTGCCGGAATTGCCGGCCCGTCCCGCAAGATCGAGTTTCGGCGGCGCTCGGCCGCGTTTTGGCAGCCGCGGCGGCGATGATCGTGGCGGTGACCGTGGCGGGTTCAGGCCGCGCCGAAAATCTTTTAATGATTAATCTCGAAGCGCGAAGCTTGGAACTTGAAGCGTGAAACTCAAATCATAAAATTAAAGAATAAATTCCTGCATCAGAAATTTTTGCTGCAGGGATAGAAAAAGGACGCAAGATTATCTTGCGTCCTTTTTGTTGGTAGGTAACGGCAATGATTTTGAGCCAGTTTTTTAGGGAAGCCGCGGTTTGGCGAGCATGCAGCCGATGAGGACGACGATGCCGATGATGATGGCGGCGACAACAGTGCGGTAGTCAATACCGATAAGAAAGAGGCCAGCAGCGACGATAACAAGGACGATGGTAACGATGATGGCAACGATGCCGTCGCCGTTAAAAATCTTCTTTGCGTTCACGGGAATACCTCCTATGTTTTGTTTGTTATTTACCCTGTTAAATAATTTCGTCTTTGACGAAATTTTCGCTTCGCG
>JBBTQT010000056.1:0-1756 GCA_038065575.1 Patescibacteria group bacterium | reverse complement strand
AACATCGCGACCTTCACTGAAAATCTCAATCAATTTTTCGTCTTCCGCCAACGAAGCAACGATGCGCAGTTCAATTTGGGAATAATCAGCGGCGATGAGAACATTGCCCGGTTCGGCGACAAAGGCATCGCGGATTTTTCGCCCCAGTTCCGAACGGATGGGGATATTTTGCAAATTGGGGTCGGAGCTGGACAGCCGGCCGGTGGTGGTGACCGCCTGATTAAAAGTGGTGTGAATCCGGCCGGTGGACTTGTTAATCAAGGTCGGCAAGACATCAATGTAAGTATTTTGCAGTTTGCTGACTTCGCGGTATTCCTCGATGAATTCAATAATCGGATGCACGCCGCGCAGTTTTTCCAACTCCGATGCGGCGGTGGAATAACCGGTTTTGCCTTTTTTGATGCCGGGCAATCTTAACCCCAGTTTCTCATAAAGAATATCTCTCAGCTGCGTTGACGAAGCGATATTGAATTCTTCGCCCGCCTCCGCCCAGATTTTTTCGGTCAATTTTTTTACTGTTTCGGCCGCGTAGCGAGACATTTCCGCCAGCTCCGCGCTATCCACGAACACTCCATTTAATTCCATCTCCGCCAAAACCGGAATCAGCTCCATTTCCACTTTTTGGAATAAACCGCTGTCTGATCTTTCTTTGAGCCGCTCCCGGTAGGTTTTTTCCACGACCGCGGTCGCGGCTAAACCCTCGGCAACGGCGTTCGGATCCACCCCGAACAGACTGCTTTGCGCGCTCCCACCATTGATTTCTTCCCCCAATTCGCGCAGGGCGATGGCGGCGATATCATGGGCGCGCGTGCTGGAATTGAGCATATACGAGGCCATCATGGTGTCAAACAGCTCGTTGCCGACCGATACATTATTCAAAATCAACCATTTTACAAGGCTCTTCAAATCATGCCCGACCAAAATTTTATTTTTCTCTTTGAAAATTTCCAACAGTTTTGTTTTATCCTTGGCGGTCAATTTACTCCAATCGGCGAAGTAGGAGACACCAACCACGACATAAACCAACCCAACGGCATTATTTTCAAGCGGATCCGTCCCGTTCAAAATCTCTTTACAAGCAAACCGCGGAGCGACATTAAGTTTGTCGTAAAATTCTTCAAAATTCTCGGTTTCCACCACTTTCAGTTTCAGACTCTTTTGGGTTTTTGGCTTTATTTCTTTCCGGTTATCATTGACGCCGGGGTTAATCCTTTTCAAAAGAGAAGTAAACTCAAATTTTTGGAATAAAGGCAAAAGTTTTTCTTTATCCAAGAGGGGAGTGGCGCAATTTTCCAGCTTGAATTCCAGCCCGGGCACCGCGCGGTCAATGGTCGCCAATTTTTGGCTCATCCGCGCGCTTGTCTCTCCGTCAATCAATTTCTTGATCATCGCGTCTTTAATCCCGACACCGCTCAATTTTTCAATATTTCCGTAAATCTCCGAAACCCCACCAATCTTCTCAATCAATTCCTTGGCCGTCTTCTCGCCGATCCCTTTCACCCCCGGGATATTATCCGAAGTATCGCCACGCAACGATTTATAATCCACAATCCGCTCCGATCCGAACCCGAAATGCTCTTTTATCTTCCGCTCATCAAATAAAACGAAGTCCGACAGACCTTTGCGGAGCAGATAGACCTCCACGATCTCATCATCAACGAGTTGGAGCATATCCATGTCGCCGGTCACGACAATACTTTTAACTGCCGGCTTTTGATTTTTTACTTCTTCAACCAATTTTCCGAGCACATCATCG
>JBBTQT010000055.1:0-4962 GCA_038065575.1 Patescibacteria group bacterium | reverse complement strand
TGGTCAAAGAATACAATGAAAAAATAAAATCCGTCGGCGAAGACAAAGAAAAAGCAATCAACACCATTTAGTCAAATTATTTATTTTTTTCCGAAAACCTATGAACAATCATTGGTGGTCGAAGACGGCACTCATCGCGATGGCTGCTGTCTTGTCATTCGGTTTGGCGCGACCGGCGTCAGCCTTTTATTTGGAAATGCCGGAGGCATTGAAGGATTTATTCGCGCTCATGAAGGTTAATTCCACTCGGGCGGAAGATGGCGGAACATTTCAGCCGATGAGTCCTCAACCGCTGATGACCGATTCTCAACCGTTGAATCCGCCGTCAACGGATCAGCCCGTCCTTACTTCTCCTTCAACCGGCGATGCTTACGCCAACAACCAGTATCGGTCGCCGGAGCCGTCACCCGCGCCTTCAATGCCCTCCCAGCCGATGGGGGATAATTTTGGAAGACAATATCAGGGAGACAAAATGATGCCGTCGGTTCAACCGTACCAGAACACCAATCAGCCGGATCAATGGCGTGACGCGGCCAATAATGGTGAAGGTAATAATCAAAAACAACCGCCGTCCGGACAGTACAATCAGGGTCAAACTTGTAATATTGACGGCAAAGAAGTCCCGGGGCCATGTCCGAGGAATGATTATCAGAACGGCGACAATTCAAACAATCAGTCTGGTCAGAAAAATGAAGGGATGAATGACAATCGACAAGGTCGAGAGGGTGGTGGCGAAATGGATTTGGCCAACATGAAAAGAGGGATAAAACAAATGGATAACAACCTGAAAAGATTTGACAAGATGGTGACGGATTTGGGGAAAAAAGGCGGTCAAGTGCCGCAAGAGGTGAAGGATAAATTAGCGAAAGCCAAGTCCCTTTCCGAAGGCTTAAAAGCCGCTACCACGGCCGAAGAAATGCAAACCGTTGGCATGGACGAATATCAAGAAATACTGCAAGACTTGGAGGAATCAAGACAGGAAATTTTTGAGAAAGCGCAAAGATTGCAGGATGTGAAACGAAACATCAAGGGAATGGAACAAGGCTTGAAAATGTTTGAAAGTCAAACCGCCAGATTGAAGAAACAGAAAATCACTTTGCCCACCGATCTTAGTGAGAAGGTGGCCAAAGCCAGAACCACTTTGAACGCCATCAAGAGCGCGAAGACCTGGGACGAAGTGGAAAGCGCGGGCATGGAAGATTTGCAGGACACGTTCATGAGTCTGGATGAAAGCCGAGAACAATTGGAAATGATTTCGCGCTGGCCGAAGACTTTGAAACAGGTCAACACCCAGTTGGCCGGCATGGATCGGGAATTGAAGCGCGACAAAGCGATCGTGGACAAACTGTTAAAAAAGGGGATTGATCTGAATTCCAATTATTCCTTGTTCGCCGAAGCGATCGCCAAATTAAAAGCGACGCGCGACGACGCGGTCGCCAAAATGGCCGCCGGTCAGTCGCAGGAAGCGTTTGACGCCTTGGAAAATGATTTTTTCGGTCAAATGGATGACGCTTGGGAGAATGGCCGCGTTATTCAGATGATGAATAATTTAGGAAGGTTTAATCAGGATTTCAAACGGGGCGTGGCGAGCATGAACACTACGATCAATAAATTGAAGAAAAAGAAAGTGGATGTGTCCGGATTGACTGAAATACTGGCGCAGATTAAGGAAAAAGGCGCGAGCGTTACCGCCTTACTCAAAGAAAAACCGGTTGATCAGGAAGCGATCAGCGTGGAGTTGCAGGATATGGAAGGTTTGAGATTGGATTTTGAAAATCAGGTTGATGAATCGGTTGGCGATGGCGAAGATATGCCTTGGGAAAAGGGGCCGCAACAATTCAAGAGTATGCAAATGTCGTCTTCTTTGAACCAGTACATTGATAAGAAACCGCAGCCGATGGAAGATAAAAATAATTTTGGATCCGGACCGATGCCGACTCCGCCTTCGACTTCTCTCGCGCCTTTACCCTCTCCGTAAATTGATATTGCAGGGAATAATTTTGAGAATAATCAGGTTAGCAAAAACTCCGTCTAAAACGCGGAGTTTTTGGTATTTTCGCGGTCTCAATTTGTTTGGAACTGAAGCGGAGAAGTGATATAATGGCACTGTCGCCAAACCGGCAAATGTCATTCCCGCGAAGGCGGGAATCCACAATCAACACAACAAATTACCCGTTCGTATGGATTCCCGCCTTCGCGGGAATGACAGAAAAACGAAATTCGGCGACAGATCCACAATACCAACCTGACAATAATCAATTGATCGTATTATGGCATTTGCCGATTACCAGCGGGAGCGAACCAGAGAAAGAGCCGGAACCAAGGAGAAGGCAAGTGTTTTTTCGGCGCGCGATATACCGCTCGCGGTCTGTCGTTTGGGGGGTGATAATCCGACCATAAGGCGGATCGCGGAACAAATCAAAGTCAAGGGTCTGGAAAGCGTTTTTCCGGACGATATTATTGCAGAGAACGGCCATGGCCGGGTTTTTTTGGATTTAGGCGTTTTGACTCAACCGGAAAAGCTCGCCAAATTGCGGAAGATTCCCGGCGCGATTGAGTTTCTGGAAATGCTGGATAAAGATTTATTGCTTTCGGGCGGAGAATCAACGGCGATCGCGGAATTCAGAAAAAATCGAGAAGTAATATCCCGAGAAGTGGCGGGGGAAATGATTTCCGGATTGCGGAGCGATACGGATTTTGATTATGAACTCGTCGGCGAAGCCACCGAGCATACTTTTGACAGTGAAGAAGAAAAACAAGCCTATGAAACATTGCAAACCAAAATTCAAGAAATCGTTGACAAATTGTTCGCGGTTTCCGGATTGACCAATTTCAAACCAAAAGCGTATCTTACGAGAAGCAAGGAACAAAATGCTTGGATTTTTAATGTCGGAAACAAGGAGGCGGCGCGAGAATATCTGGATCTCGCGAAAAAAAGTCCGACACCGATTGAATTGCCGATTTTTGTGCATTTCGGAATGTTCAAGTTGGCGGCGACTGATGATGAATTGGCCGGGGTTTTGGCTCATGAATTCAATCATTTGTTGCAGCCGGGTTATTTGGGGATTGAAGATAAAGAGACAATTCAAAGGTTGGAGTACGATGCCGACGCGTCCGGCGCGCGCCTAGCCGACGCCGCCGGTTATAATCCGCGCGGTCTCACAAAACTGTTTGGCAAATTTCCAGAAAGTAATAATCCATTACCGCAATTCGGCTGGGGAACACATCCTGACACGGCGCGAAGAATTACCGAGTTGGAAAAAGAATTCAATCGCGCGGAATTGCCTTTGCCGAACGGTGCCAAAGAGTTTGTCGCGTTTTCGCCGGCTGTGGCTGAGGCGGTGAAGACGATTGATGAGTCCAAGGCCAAAAAACCAAGGCTTACTTCATACCAAGGAAGGGCATACACAAAGTCCGAAGAAATAAGAAAAGAATATTCAGCGCCCGGGTATTTGGAAGAACATCGTGAGCCGGAATTTCTTTTGAGTCCGGAAATCCAATCTCTTTACGCGAAGGATGCGGACAGAAAAGTTCGGCGCGTCGTAATAGAGCAGGAATTGGCGCATGGCGCTGTGGGTTACCGCGAGGAATTGTTGGATAAGTTGGAAGATTTTTTGTTGATCCTGAAAGAAATTCCGAAAGATCCAAATGTAAAAAAAACTTTTTTAAGCTGTCCAACCTATTTTGCTCGCGATCCCGGGGGTATTAGAATGGTTGGCTCATTGCCCGAAACGGTTTTGTCCGCGCCAAGAGATGATCATTATTTGGGGCCGAAAAGAGAAGTAAAATCGGATTATGACCTGGAACAGAAAAGATCAAGCCGGCAATGGAATAAGGAATTATTGCTGAAAAATGTTTCTGACGAGGTAAAAGGATCATACGGCGCCGGCTGGAGAACAAAAACCATTGAAGATTGGATAGATCCGAATAATCCTGATACTGTGCTTTTCTGGGACGAGGTGGCGCGGGCGTACTTGGAAGATGTCAACCGAAATAACGTGCCCGTGCCGAGTTCTTTGTCTCGGGAGGAAAGACTGTACTATATTTATCATTTATTGGGAGATTTGGTTGAAAAACCGCGACCTACAACTTCGTACGATCGAGGGTATTTTATCAGCGCCAAACAGGAAATTGAAACGGTGCAAGAAGTTACCGAACCGATAGAAATCGTCAAGCCGGAAGAAAGCGTTTTGGATAAAGTCCAATCCGCGGTAGCTGTTGCCGAAGGAATGACCGGAATCAAAATATCCACCCGAGCCGCTCATCGTCAGCAGGAGGGTAGTCCGGTTGTAAAGACTAAAGTAAGAAAAGTGACCGGTACTCATAATAAAGAAGTTGACGGTCTGGGAGCTAGAGGGCCTTATTTGGTAAATACTCTTTGGGACGATAACCCCGAAAATTATCCTCCGGTAATTAGGTCGGAAGTGGCGTTAGCCCAAGAACAGACGATGCGAGCTTTTCAAGAATTTTTGGCTCGAGACGGTGTGACGGAAGATGATGCCGGCCTTATCAGGTATACGTGCGCGCGTCTTTTTGACGGAAGTTTTGTTAACTCTGATTCATGGAGGAAGCCATCGAATTCCGGGCTTTCATTGAAAATGGCGCCGGAAGTTTCCATTGTTTTTTTTGATAGAGTGGCGAAGCTTCTCGGAAAGAGAAAATTGGATAAATTCGGGGAGCCGACTTATAACGAGGAGAACAAAAACGCCGCCGAACTTGAAGGCCGGCAATTTTTGTCCATCGATGGAATCCGCACCGCCATTGCTTTCGGATTAGAGCCCGAAACACCGGAGGAAGCGGAAATTCGCAATCGTTATTTGCGGGAAATGGCTCTGTACAAAACTTCCGGAGGATTTGTTGCTGATTATATTCCCGGTAAGAATATCAAATGCAATGAGCGTTATGCTGCCACCTGGCGGGGCGGACTTGATGTGACCGTCCATGACACTCAATCGGCCGCGG
>JBBTQT010000054.1:0-6433 GCA_038065575.1 Patescibacteria group bacterium | reverse complement strand
AACACAAAAACCCAGGCTGTCCAGCAGAGCAATGTGGCAATAATCATCGTCGCCAAATACTGTTTTAGACTCATAAAATCAAAAATAAGCGCAGATTCATCTTACCCTATTTAGAGACGGTTGACAAGCGCGAATCCTCAGGCCAAATACCGGATCCTGTCCACTTCATTTTTCCCTAATTCCAGATTGATTTTTTCCACGATTCGCGCCTGATACAGCCTGATTTCTTGGGCGACGGCCGAATTGCCACAACTGATGGTAAGCGTGCGATTTTTCAAAAAAAGCGGCTTGGCGGAGCCGGCGAGACCGTCTGACAGCACCTCAAAAAGCACTTTGGCCGCGATTTCCACAATCTGAACGGATTCCAGCTGTTTTTTCAGGGGATTATTCCGATCCATTTTTTGTTTGAGCGCGTTCCCTAGTGGAGTCAAAACCATAGCGATCATTAAACTAAATACAAATGCATCTTACCATCTTTCTCCGCGTATTGCCAATCCGGAAACTTAAAGGCGTAGGATAGCACCCGGCTCCCCGGCTTCATTTCCGCTTTTATTTTTTGCGCCAGTCGGCTCATTTTTGGAGGAATGAAATACAAAGTAAGCACATCCACCCCACTCAAATCCGTTTTCCACAAATCCTCTCGCACAATTTTTACATTGGCGAGATGTCGCCAGCGAAATTTGCTCCACCAATAAAGTATAGGGTTAATCTCAATCCCAATCGCACGAGCGACCGCCGGCGACGCGGAAGCCAAAATTCGACCATCGCCTGATCCCAAATCCATGAGAACATCCTCCGGCCGGAGACGGGCCAGAGCCAGCAACCCTTGAACATTTTCCTTACTCAAAGGAACAAAGGGCGCGGCCTTGAACATCGCGTAAAGAGTGTACCAAAAATAAACAAAGACAAGGACATAGAGAATGATCAGGACGGCCATTGAAATACTGTATGCCATAGGGTGATTAATTAATAGTCAAAAGTGTTATTTATTTGTCTCGTATGAATGTGTAACCGTAAGCCTGTAATTTGCAGGATCAAAATGCATTCTAATATCTGGATCACGAGATTCAAATTCTAAATCAAATTTTCCTTCTTTAAGCATTGACAAATCTATTACTCCGGTTCCATAAACTCCAATGATAAGTTTTCCGATGTTGTACGATTGTAATCTATCCAGTAATTCCGGATTGAGGTTAAGGATGTTAACAATATTGCCAATTACAAAATCCGGTTTCCTTTCTTTGATTCTTGGATCAAGCATCACCTTGTCAAGAATATATTTGCGAACACGAAAATCAATTTTTATTAAAATTTTCTCTCCCTGCAAAATAGAGACAATCATTCTTTCAATTTCTTCGTCTATTTTTTTCCAATTTTCTTCCATTCTTTTTGCTATTTCCGATTCAGAATCGCCTTCCTCTACATCAACACCATCAACCCCAAGGGTTTTCCCGATATTGTTTAAATTAAGCGGCCTAACGATTTTCGGGTTAACAGCCGGCATTTTATCTCCGTATATGATAATACTCGGATCAATTTCCACGATGCCGGCTATATCGTCCATAAAACGGAGAGCTTTTTCCGGCATCATAACTGTAGTTTTCGTTTCCAATTCTTTAAGAATTTTTTTTTCTGTCAGCACAATAGAAATTTTCACATCATCGTAAAGTGATTCCAACACCGGTCCCCAAGTTGACAAGTCTGATGTTTCGTCGTCTACCTGTAGATAAACATGTTTGATTTTGTCCCGCATTCTTATCAATAACTCTTGAGAAAAACGCATTCGTTCCGAGTCGTCGTGTCTGCATAGAATGTTACATAGTCGGCGGCATAATCTTCTAAAATTTCTTCAAAAATATCAACACCGGCTCCGGTTGGATATTTACCGTAATCCAGAAACCCATCACCCATGGAAAAAATATTAATTTTTTGAGGTATATTTGGTTTAGTATATGCTCCCCCATATCGCCTAACATGGGCGGCAACGGTTCTCGCGTCCAAAATTCCTTTTATTTTCGGTATCCGCATAGGCATCTCCTCTTCATATAATGCTTTTTCCATTCCCAATCTAATTTCCGGATCCTGCAGAATTTTTATTTTTTTGTCGGCACCTAAATCATCAATAATCATGCCGTATTGAAGCGCATTTCTGAATACTTGCGTTATTTTTTCATGTCTTTGTTCGCGATCTTCTGTTTTGAGCATTATTTCATGCAAACTGATAAGAATTTTATCTTTGATCATCTGTTCTTTATTTTGCTCCACCAATCTGATTTCCATACGATGGCCATTTTCAATCGGAGCCGCGTCCGCTTTTTTTTGGGATCTTTCTTTCAGTTCCTCTTGTAATTCTTTTGCAACGCGCATCGCTATCTCCGCGGCATACGGATTTCCTTGCGCCATTTGAGCATGCGCTTCTTCCAATGTAGGATTGGAAAAAGGCTCCAAAACGGTCGGTTTTTCATCTTTACCATAAACAGCGGTGGGTTTTGCGCCATTATTGCGAGCCATGAGTTTTGCGACGACAGGACTTGACGCGTTTTGGGAATCATCATCCGCCATCTTACCCGAAAAAGGATTTTCAGCAGTACCGTTTTCTTTGGATACAACGGTTTTCCCGGCCATAACTTTAACTAGATCCGTAACCGGTGTGGTAACCGTGCCTTCTTCCAAAGTAATCGGTGTGGGGGTGCTTCGTTCCAACGAAAACCATTGTCCGTCTATCATGGCGACCAACCTGATGTGACCGCCGTAGGCGCCGGCAAATTCTTGAAAATGCATTTCAATATCCGGATAAACTCCTTGCGTAATTGATAAAATGCCGGTCGCCGCTCCCTCGCAATCCGCTGTTCCGGTCTCCAAAAAATCATCCAATCCGGCGACAGCGGGATCGTATTTGCGATGTTCTTGAATAATATGATGCAAAACTTCAAGCTGGTTTTTTGTTTTCGCTAATTCGCGATATTCGGATCTTTTTTCTTCCAGAATTTTTTTGAGCGTTTCGCCTTTTTCCAGGGAAATATCTCCGGAAGAAATCAAAAAATCAATCATCATCATGCCCGTGTCTATTTTTTTTATTTTTTTCTCGTCTATATTTCCCTCTTCATCGGTAATGGCCGCTTCAACTTTGTCTTCAAAATCGTTTTCACTGATGCCTGGTTCCAATTGTATAAGACCATCCGCTTTTTGCGTTTTTTCGTCATGTTCTTTGCGCTCGTTTTCACCGATCGTTTCCACCGCTTTGAATCCGGCACCATGAATAACTCCGGACAAAGCGGCGTAGAGTGCCCATTTTTTCAAACTTTCCGCCATAGCAAAAATCAAAAAAATTAAATAATTCTAAATTCGCAGATATCCCGAAAATCGCAGTTGGGGCAAACATGCTTACCGGGGGTGGCGACAAAATCTCCGGTCTTAATTTTGGCGATTGTTTCGATCAAACCGTCCTTTAATTTGTTCAATTCTTTGGCCGTGCCTACGAACGATGTTTCAAGATTGTCATTCAAATAAAAATAAGTGAGTTTGCCGACCGATCCGAGATGAGAATATTCCGGCAGGCTTTCCACCGCCAATTGATACAACAAAAGCTGATCTTTATCCGACCCTTTGACCGACTCCTTGCTTTTGCCGGTCTTGTAATCAATGATCTCCAAACTCTTATCTGGCAACCGATCCACTCGGTCTATTCGGCCTTGAATTATATTGTCATCTATTTTGATTCTAAACCAGCCTTCCAACACGACCGGCACGGTCCAGTGATTTTCATGCGTATCGTAAAATTCCTTGACTATCCGCCGACCCTTGTCGTGATACTCTTCACGCTGGCGTTTGCTTTTATACCAATTGCCCGACCAGCACTCCTCGTAAATTTTGTATAAATCCTCCAAGGCGGGCGCTCTAATCCCCCGCGCGCCGGCAACAGGATCCGGACTTTCCGAAGAATTATCCGCCAAAAACAAAGACTCCTGACTCACGGAATTCAATTCCTGAATTCGCGCGTAAAATTTTTGCATGGCAAGATGCATACTTTCGCCAAAACTGAAACTGGCATTTTTTCGGGTGGGGATTTTCAAAATGTGAGCCAATTTATATTGGTACGGACACGATTCATAGGCTTTAATCACGGAGAAAGAAAAGGACGATGGCGTTACCGCCGCGACGGGCGGATTTGCCATATCTTGAACAACCATGGCGGGACGGACGGACGAAGATAAAGAATCCAAACTTTTATTCACGCTTTTTCCGGCGCTCGGCGGAATAATGTCTGCAAATGTCTCCGCGAGGAAACGCGAAATTTTTCTTTTCTTGACCCCACCGTAATTATCAGCGCTCGATAGAAATAATTTTTCTTTCGCTCTCGTCGCTCCCACATAAAAAAGCCGGCGTTCTTCCTGATAATGAATATCGCCTTCCGGCAACTGCTCATGGATTAGCGGCAAGGGTATTTCAATACCGTCGTCCCGATTCCGTAATGGAAATCTTTCTTCCACCAAATTTACGATAAAAACATACTTGAATTCCAAACCTTTGGCGCTATGAACAGTTAAAATGTTCAAAGCATCCTCGTAAGTATCCGGCGCCGCCAACCCGCCCTCGTTGCCGGATTGAATCACGGCGGCAAAATAATTTACAAAATGCTTTACATGAGCGTCCAAGGCGGCCGTCTCAAACTCGGAAACGAAGTCAAAAAACTTTCTTAATTGACGAATTTGCTGAATCATGGAACGATTACCGACATTCTCTTCGTGCGCCAAATAAGCCAGGTAGCCACTGCTTTCCAAAAAATTATACAAAACCGTGGTGGGTTTTTCGGTTCTGGCGTTCAGCGCGCCGGCATCGATTAGACCCCGGACATTAGCGCACACCGCTATTCCCGCTTCGCTCAACCCCCATTCCGTAGCCTGATTCAGTCCTTCATAGTAAGATACGGTTTTCTTTTTGGCGGCGGCGGTGAACAAAAATAAATCCGCATCGCTGAAATTCAAATGAGGCAGGCGCAGTAACCGAAAAACGGCGTTCGATTCGTGATAATGATCAACCGCTTTGAAGAAATTGAAACAATCCAGCACAATCGGCTGTTTGTAAAGACCGGTTGACGATAGAAATTCAAACGGGATGCCGGCTTTTTGCAAGGCGTTCACGAATGGCTCGACATGACTGTTGGCGCGAGCCAGAATGGCGAAATCGCTCCACTTGGATTCCCGGTCATTATTTTTCAGGCTGATAATTTTTTGAATGACCATCCTTACCTCGTCGTCCCCGGTATCGCCGGGCAGACGCGAAACCTCGGATTTGATATCCGCCCGCGCTTGCAATTTCTTGTCTACCCCCAATTTTACTTCCAACCGATCCGGATTGTTGAACTGGATCGCTCGATAAGCCAAATCCAAAATCTCCGGACCGGAACGGTAATTTTCGTTCAAAACCACTTCTTTGGTATTCGGAAAATCATCCTTAAAACGCAAAATATTGGAAACGCTCGCTCCTCGGAAAGCGTAAACTGACTGGTCGTCATCGCCCACCACCGTCAGATTGCCTTTTTCGGCCAACAATTTCACGAGCGTATACTGCGCCCAATTCACATCCTGAAATTCATCCACCAATATGTACTTATAACGCGCTTGAAGGAGGCTTTTTATATTTCGGCGATTACGCAATAATTCAACCGAATAAAAAATCAAATCCCCGAAATCCAGGGCATTGGAATCCAAAAGCAATTGATTGTACCGATGATAAGACATGGCGATCTCCGTCAGCCGATTTTTTTCTTGAATATTGTCTTCGCCGTTATCATGCTGGATTCCCTCGGCGTATCGCAAATAATCGGCCGGCGACACCAATTCATCTTTGCACTTGGAAAAATGATTCGCAAGTTGATGGATATGCTTGATCGGATTACCGAGCGGCCGATAATAATCCAGTTCAAATTCGTCCAAATGATCATGGATCAGGAGCCAGGAACCGGTCCCGTTCATGAGTTTGAAAGCGCTGTTTAGGCCGGCATCCAGAGCGTATCTTTGCAACAGGTGTTCGCAAAAAGTATGAAAGGTGGATATTTGCGTGTCGGCGTATCCCAGTGCCAAAACTGCGTCAACTCTCGTCTGCATTTCTTCGGCCGCTTTGTCGGTAAAAGTAAGCGCCAGAATTTCCTCGGGTTTAGCCAATTTATTCGCGATCAAATAAGCGATTTTTTCCGTAATTACCGTGGTCTTCCCCGTGCCGGCGCCGGCCACAATCAAAAGTGGACCGTTGTTATATTCCACGGCCTCCTGTTGAGCTTTGTTCAATTTTTTATCGGTCATATAATCAACGGAGTTATGGAGCAATTGTAGCAGAATACTCCCCGACGCACAACGCGTATCAAAAAATCCCCCGATGTGATCTGTACCCCATTTAGTAGACACGAAATAAAAACCTACCTCTGAATGGCTAA
>JBBTQT010000053.1:9891-11839 GCA_038065575.1 Patescibacteria group bacterium | reverse complement strand
CACGGCTTCGGGCGCGGAGATTGTTGCCGGAGCGCTTCAGGATTACGGCGCGGCCAGATTGGTGGGAAAAAAAACCTACGGAAAGGGGTCGGTTCAGGATTTTGAACCTCTTCCGGACGGCTCGGCGATTAAATTAACGGTTGCAAAATGGTATACTCCGAAGGATCGGGCGATTGACGGCAAGGGGATTGAACCGGATATCGTCATCAATGAAATGTTCGTCCAAACCAATAAAGAAGACAAGTCGGCGACTCCGAAATACGAGGATTTGGGTTTGGCGAAGGCTCTGGAATTATTAAAATAATTTTATGTTGAGAGGTTTGGTGGTACGGGGAGATGGTGTCGGCCGAACTCTTGGTTATCCAACGGCCAATATTGACATACCCAAATCAAAAGTGCTTTTTTCCAAGGGGGTGTACGCGGCCCTGGCCACGGTCCGCAATCAGGAATACCGGTGCGCTCTCGTAATTCGCGATCAACCCTGGCGAGTGGAGGCGCACCTGCTGGATTACGAAGGGAAACCGGATTTTTACGGACTCAAAATGTCAGTGAATCCCTTGCAAAAAATATGCGCGATTGAGCGGGTTGATTCCCGAGAAGAATTGATGGAAAAAATCGCCATGGACATAAAAATGGTCAAGGATTATTTCGCGGAGAAGAATACAACTTATGTTTAGCGGTTTGGTCGGCGCTATGGCCAAGGTTATTTCGATTAAGCCTAAAGCCGGCGGGTTTATTCTCGGCGTGGAGTGCAAAAAAATTTCCGCCGGAATAAAATCAGGGAGTAGCGTCGCCTTGAACGGCGTCTGCCTTTCGGTTTTGAAGAAAACCGACCGGAAGATTTTTTTTGAAGTGATGTCGGAAACGATCCGCAAAACCACCCTTGGCGAAATCAAGGTAGGGGATGCGGTTAATCTGGAAAGATCGCTGCGGGTTGGCGATGAACTGGGTGGACATTTCGTTTTTGGCCATGTGGACGGAGTCGGTGAAATTGTTGAGATTGATAATACCGACGGCAATCCATTGCTCACTGTCGAACCGTTGGCGAATTTGCTTGAATTTTTTTGTCCGCAAGGATCGGTGGCTATGAACGGAGTAAGTCTTACCGTCGCGCGACTCGGAAAAAGAACTTTTTCCGTGGCTTTGATTGCGGACACGATGGCGAAAACCACGCTTGGCAAACTGACGGTCGGCGATTCTGTCAACATTGAGTGCGATATGTTGGCGAAGTACGCAGTCGGGCGAATTAACAATTAAAAATTACCCGCCTTCGCCCTATCGGGCTACGGACGGGCGAGGCGAATTACGAATTTTGTTGTATATGTCATTGCGAGGAGCCGAAGGCGACGCGGCAATCCCTTAGTCGAAGAAACGAACAATGTTAAATAAAAAACGACAGAAAGGAGTGAAGTAAAGAAATTCTCTTGGCTGGAATTCGTAATTCGTCCGCCTTCGCTAAGGCTACGGACGGATAAATAATTTTTAATTCGTAATTGAATAAGTATGTCCAAAGGAGTATCTTTCAAAAAAATGAACGGCGCGAAATTAAAAATCGGCATTGCCGTTTCGCGCTGGAACGGTGAAATTACCGAATCTTTGCTGGAAAAATGTCGTCTAGCTCTGCTCGACAGTGGCGTTAAAGAAAAAAATATTTTCGTGCTTGAAGTGCCGGGCGCGTACGAGCTTCCATACGCCGCCAGCCATTTGATAAAAACCAAAAAACCGGACGCCGTCGTTTGCTTCGGCTGTCTCATCAAGGGTGAAACGATGCATTTTGAATACATCGCGGAAGCGGTGACGCAGGGAATTATGAATTTGAATTTAGGTACCGGAGTTCCGGTTATTTTTGGCGTTTTGACCGTGCTAAACGAAGCCCAAGCCAAAGCGCGTTCGGGAGACAATCAGCAAAATCACGGCTACGCTTGGGGACTAACGGCGGTGGAGATGG
>JBBTQT010000053.1:0-9881 GCA_038065575.1 Patescibacteria group bacterium | reverse complement strand
TGAAAAAGAAAATAAAGAAATAACTTAACTATTATGCCCGAACAAAATCCATCCTTCCTCAAACGCTATGACCTTTATAAAAGTCCCGAAGCCGACCGTGTGGCCAAACGCACGCAAGCAAGGGACGGTGTTGATGTCGGCAAGGACCCAGAAGCACGCATCCAAAATTATTTGGATTATCTGAGTGAGATAGTCCATCTTGAAGACACCCACGAACGTGAACAAAAACTAGATAAGATCAAACGCCAACTCTATGATCAATTTGTCATCAAACCGGAAAAAATTCCCGAAAGCTACTTTGAAAATCAACGCCGTCTCAATCGAGAGCACGGCCTCGGTGATCAAGAATTAACTCCAAAGATGAGAGATGATCTTATAAAGATCGTCATTGGCGACCAGGAACAATCCTTGGACGCCTGGTTTGATTATGTCACTGATCCTAATACCACCTACCCCGATTGGTTCAAATATTTCGCCCTCCGGGAAGTACTGCGCACCGGCTCCTACGACACCAAAACCAACACCTACTCCGGTCGCAAACCTAGCACCGTTGCACCATTTCCCGAACTAAACCAAGAAGCCCTAGCCAGAGTATTAGATCGGGTCGAATCAGACCCCAACCCTCCCGCTGTAAAATTTGCTCCTCTCTATGCCGATGAAGTACGAAAGATAGTGCCATTGGATGAAAAACAACTGCAGGAAACCAGAGGAGTATGGCGTGAATTTCCCAAAGGTTCAGATCCAAAAGTAGTGGTAGACAGCCTAGCTGGATATTCCACTGGCCTCTGTATCGCCGGAAACCAAACTGCCAAAACCTATCTGACTAATGGTGACCTGTTTATCTACTACTCTCTCAATCAGGAAGGCGAACCATCAATCCCCAGAGTCGCTATTCACCGTGTCAACAATGTCACCACCGAAGTCCGCGGT
Organism: Patescibacteria group bacterium; assembly: GCA_038065575.1. Classification (GTDB taxonomy): domain Bacteria; phylum Patescibacteriota; class Patescibacteriia; order Magasanikbacterales; family UBA922; genus JBBTQT01. The sequence goes on along the minus strand of JBBTQT010000053.1, from coordinate 8,951 downwards.
GTCGGTGAAAGACAGAACCTAGATCGCTACATTGCCGAGGTAGTACAACAAAAACTCCAAACATTACCCGATGGCGCCATCTATGAAAAGAAAAGCAGTGATATGAGACAGTTAACCGATATTGAACGAGAATACGACCCTACTACCAAACAATGGCGTAGAGAACTAACCAGAGAAGAACTATTATTCCTCTACGAACTTGATGGCTCTATCCAAGGCTTTGGCTATGACAAAGACCCTCGTGTCATCATACTCCAAAAATCCAGAAAGGATGCTAATCTACTGGAACATGACCAATGTCTTGTATTCGCCTGCGAGCCCAATCAGATCATAACCACTCAGGAAGATTTTGTGAGAAATGCTATCGCCGGTATTGAGACCAAGGTCTATGTTGGGCCACTTTTCAAAGACATCTTCAAAACATTTGGTCACCTAGAACATATCTTCACTACCTTCCCCGAAGGTCGAATTATTAGAAGTACCATTGAAATCGGCGGAAAGACTAAAAAAGAACTAGAAAAAGAAATGGTCAAACAAAAAATCCAAGTCAACAATTGGACGAAATCAATGATGAAAAGCGATGATTTTACTATCGCTAAAAAGTCGGAATCAGTCGACCTCATTAGATTAAAAGTACGAGATTTGAATTTAACAAATCCAACTACCGAAAATATCTACAAAAAAGCGGAAGAACTAGGTTTAGAATTATGCCCACCGGAGGTCGGACCGCAGTACCGCCTGCAATATAATGATCAACCAACTGGTGAGTACCTATACATTGGTATGAAACAAATCACCGATTCTGATGACTATCCGGTCGTCTTCAAGCTCAATCGCGATGACGAGGGTCTGTGGCTGGACAGCTACTGGGCGCAGCCTACGAACGAGTGGAATCCTGAGCGCGGGTTCGTCTTTCGCCTTCGCAAGTAACTCTTTGGATTTTTACCCTTTGAACTTTGAAACTTAGAGTCCTTGACACTTTGGGCGTCTGTTGCTAATAGTCAAGTAAATGATCAGAGTATAGCGAATGAAGAACAAGCGAAAGCGAGATCGGGAAATAACAAAAATAATCATGGCTACGCCTGGGGGCAGACGGCGGTGGAGATGGCGCTCATCAAGCGAATTACAAATTAAAAATTATTAATTAATAATTTTGCGTACAATACAAAGCGGAGTCTGTTCATTAGTTTGCCCAAGTGGATTATCCTTGAAAATGGCGGCGAGAATACCCTTTGACATTTTTTTATTAGATCGCCCCAGAATATTTACACCGAGGTCGTTGGCGTCAATGATTACGACTTCGTGGCCGATTTTTTCCTTTAATTCTCTAGCTACCTTATTTGGTTTCTCCGGCCCCAATTTGGCGTATTTGTTGTATGGGGGCAATGTATAGTCGCAGGGACCGTCGATGGCGGCAATTTTGCGTCCGGCGACATAGTAGAAGGCGCCTTTGATACCAACAATCTTGCCAATGAAGTGGGCAATTATGGCGAGGAAAATACGGATGTGGCCCGCTTCCTTCAGAGCCAGTTGCATGGTCCAGGGACTGCCGAGACCGATGCCATACGGCGATTTATGCACCCGCTCGGAGAGGTAGATTGCCAATTTTGACGGTTTGATGTCGGCGATCGGGAATGAACGACCCTGAGAGATGGCGACAATTTTTTCGCTCATGAAAATAATGTCGCCGTCATTCAGATGCGGGGACGCGTATTGTTCCAGAATCTTTATCAAATCCTCGTCGATTTTTACAACATGAGTTTTGATGGGATAGCGGGAATAGGTCGTTTCTCCAACCGTGATATTCAGTTGTTTTCCCAAATTGGGCGTAAGTAAATTTTCCATGCGTTGATTTATTATTCAATGATATGGTATCCGCTAATCCATCCGTTCCACCCAATGTTTGTCCACATCAACCTCCAAATCCAAAAAAACTTTTTTGTTGAGGGCTTGCTCCAGTTCGCGTCGCGCCAGCTGGCCGATTTCCTTTATTCGCGTTCCTTTGTGCCCGATAATGATTTTTTTGTACCGTTCCATGTCGGTAAGGATACGCGCGGAAATCACGGTGATGTCCGGTTTTTCTTCGATATTTTCCGTCTTCACGGTAATGGAATAGGGAACCTCTTTGTCAAATACCGAAAACACTTTTTCGCGGATTATTTCCGCCACCCAAAAATAATTATCAACATTGGTGAGTTGATCACCAGCGTACATCGGTTCGCCTTCGGGGAGCATGGCGATTATTCTTTCAATCAGGGGTTGAATGTGGCTTCCGCGCAAGGCGGATAACGAATAAACCGCGGTGAAGTCCGGTCCCCAAGCCTCGTATTCCGGCTGATACTCGCGGTGATCCTTCGGCAAATCACTTTTGTTGATTACTAAAATTTTCGGAATATCAAGATGGCGAATCAGTCCGTAGGTGTACCTCTCCTCACTGCCAATCTCGCGGCTCGGATCAACCACATAGAGGATCACATCCACGCCTTCAATCGCGCTTTTGGCTTTGTTGATCAATTTCGCGGTAAGAGAACTGCGTTTGTCTTTGAAAATACCGGGAGTATCTATGACGACGCACTGGCCCTCGGGGGTGTTGATTACGCCATGAATAATATCACGAGTCATTTGCGCGCGAAAACTGGTGGCGGCGATTTTGGTGCCGACCATAGTGTTCATCAAGGTGGACTTGCCGACATTGGATCGACCGATCAGAATCGTGAAGCCGAATTTCATATTGAGATTGCATTATTGATGGGCTTACTTTATCACAAATTGGCCGGTATTTCAAGGGGTTCTTGCCAAAAATGCTGACGCTGGCTATAATACCGGCGTATGAAAGTAGTGTTTAATAAGGATGTGCCCGGGAGCGGCAAGAGGGGGGAAATTAAGGAGGTATCGGACGGCTACGCCCGCAATTTTTTGCTGAAGAAAAATTTAGCGGAACAACTTACCGATGGGGTGGTCAATCGCCTGCAAGCGCAAGAAAGCAAAAAAATCAAGGAAGCGGAGGAAGAGTTGCAAGCTTGTCAAAGCGCCGCTGACCGGCTTGATGGTGGCGAACTTTCAATCGTTGAAAAGATTAATGAAGACGGTCGATTGTACGCCGCGGTAACGGTCACGAAAATCGCCAATCTGATTAAAAAACAATACGGGATTGAAATTGAGGCGCGCCAGGTGCTCGTGCCGATTCCGATCAAGATTGTCGGGGAACATCGGGCGACAATTAAATTCAGCCATGGTTTGGAAGCGGAAATGACCGTAATCGTCGCGGAGTCCTAGTGTCCCTCCATCCCCGGAGGGATTTTTATTTTAGATTTTTATCCATTTATTTCGGCAATCTATGTCCAAGGCAAAAAACAAATTCATTTTCGTGGTCGGTGGTGTTTTGAGCGGAGTGGGAAAAGGAGTGACAACCGCCAGTCTCGGGGCGATTTTCAAGGCCAAGGGAATGAGAGTCACCGCGCTCAAAATTGATCCTTATGTCAACATAGATGCCGGTACCATGAACCCGATTGAGCATGGCGAAGTGTTCGTCACCGACGATAGCGATGAGACCGATCAAGACATGGGGAATTATGAGCGGTTTTTGGATGTGGATTTGGATTCCAACAGTTATATGACGACCGGCCGTGTGTATTTGACGGTAATAGAAAACGAACGGGCGATGAAATACAAAGGACGGTGCGTGCAAGTGGTGCCACATATTCCCGAGGAAGTGATTCGGCGTGTCAAGACTGCGGCCAAAAAATATCAGGCTGATATCACGCTCGTGGAAGTCGGCGGCACGGTCGGCGAATATGAAAACATCTTATTTTTGGAAGCGGCGCGCATGATGAAATTGGAACATCCCGACGATGTGGCCTTTGTGCTTGTAAGTTATCTGCCGATTCCATCGCATCTCGGAGAAATGAAAACCAAACCAACTCAACATGCGGCGCGCGCGCTAAATAGCGCCGGCGTCAATCCGGATGTGATCGTCGCGCGCGGCGCTCATGAATTGGATAAGCCGCGGCTGGAAAAATTGGCGGTGTTTTGCGGTGTCAAGCCGGATAATTGTATCTCCGCGCCCGATGTGCCTTCTATCTACGAGATTCCATTGACACTGGAACGACAGGATTTGGGGAATAAATTATTGAAAATTCTAAAATGTCGGCCGCGTCCAACCGATTTGAAACCATGGCGGAATTTCTTGGACAAAATAATTTCCGCCAATCGGGAATTGAAAATCGCGGTCGTTGGCAAGTACTTCGGTACCGGCGATTACACACTGTCAGATTCCTATCATTCGGTGATTGAAGCCATTAAACACGCCGCCTGGTTCCATCATTGCAAACCGGTATTGGATTGGATTGATTCCGAAGAATTTGAGGGCGATGAAAAGAGCGTGAAAAAATTGGAGGCCTATGACGGAATTATCGTTCCGGGCGGATTCGGCACGCGCGGGATTGAAGGAATTATTTCCGCTATCCGCTTCGCCCGAGAAAATAATAAGCCCTATTTGGGTTTATGCTATGGCATGCAACTCGCGACCATTGAATTCGCGCGCAATGTCCTTGGCAAAAAATCCGCGCATACCGTTGAAGTTGATCCGAAAACATCCGATCCGATTATCCACATCAATCCCATTCAAGCGAAAAATGTGAAAGAGAATCGCTACGGTGGCACGATGCGCCTCGGAGCTTTTGATTGCGCCCTGCGCGCGGGCTCAAAAGCGCGCGCCGCCTACGGCCGGGAAACAATTTCCGAACGTCATCGTCACCGCTATGAATTTAATAACGATTACCGCGAAATGATTGATCGAGCCGGGCTGGAAGTGGTCGGGCTTAATCCGGAGAACGACCTGGTGGAGATTATTGAATTGAAAAATCATAAATTTTTCATCGGCACGCAGTTCCATCCGGAATTCAAATCGCGGCCGATGAATCCACATCCGCTTTTTCGCGAATTCGTCGCATCCTGCTTGAAATAATATGGGTCAATCGGATTACAAAATTTATTCCAGCACGAGCGATGCTTGGAAAGGGATGTACGACGCCCTTCTCGGAGCGCAGAAATCCATTTGTTGGGAAGTTTACACATTCGTGGACGACAGCGTCGGCAATTTATTTTTTGATCTCTTGAAAAGGAAAGCCCGAGAAGGTGTTGATGTCAAAATCATCGTGGATTATTGGGGAAGTTTTTGGTTGTCCGGCAAGAAGATTGAAGACCTGAAAAAAAACGGGATTGATATCCGTCTGTTTTCCGACAAGAAATTGCGTTCGTTGCTTTGGTGGGGCGTGCTTACCTTTCGAACTCACAAGAAAATTTTGGTGATTGACGAGCAGATCGGGTTTGTCGGCGGCGTCAATGTGCACAAAAGCATGGAAAATTGGCTGGACATTCATCTGCGGGTGGAAGGTAAAATCGTCAGATCGCTTCTGCGTTTGTTCGCGCGATCCTATATCACCTGTGGCGGAGACAAGTTCAAGGTTCGCCATTATTTGGTTTGGAAACAAAGGGTGCGACAAAACGAGATGGATCTGGTTTATGATCGCCCGACATTCAAAAAATTTCATGTAAAAAAAAAATACACCGAAGCGCTGATGAAAGCCAGAGAACGGGTGATTTTGTTTTCGCCATATTATTTTCCGGACAAAGAATTTTTGTTGGCTCTGTGGTCAGCCAGAAAAAGAGGGGTGAAGATTGATCTCCTGATTCCATTCCGCACCGACCTGCGCCTGGCCACCTACGCCGCTTATTTCTGGTTTTCCGTTATGCATCGCTATGGCGTAAGCGTTCACATCATGAAGCGCATGATGCACGGCAAAGGAGTGGTGGTGGATGACGACTGGGCGATGATCGGCAGCAGCAACATTGATTTGCCGAGTTTTTATTACAGTCACGAGGCCAATGTGCAATTCAACGACAAAAAAATGGTCGGCAGCCTGAAAGAAATCATGGAAAACTGGATAAAGAACTCGGAAAAATTGGATATACTAAAATGGCGCCGCCGCGGTTTTTGGCGTAAATTCAAAGAGTGGGCCTCGGTGAAGATTTATCAGTTTTGGTTGGGGACGAAAAAGTGAAAAGTATCGTTGATCGCGCGCAATAATGGGCGATAATTTTTATTCCATTGATATTTCTCGCGTTTCCTCGTCCAGATGTTTCAAAATTATCCGTCGGAGTTTTTTCCCTTTCAAGAGATTGTTAATTTTTTCCGGCCACTCAATAATTGTCAGACAGGATGGATCTCCCAAATAATCTTCCGCGCCGATTTCAAGCAATTCTTTTTCATTCTTCAGGCGGTAGGTGTCAATGTGCGCCAAACCGGTGATTTTTCCGTTTGGCGATGATTTCTTCTCGTCGGCCTCGTCCGAATAGCCGGTAATTTCGTGGATATTCAAAAGCGTGAAGGTCGGACTGGTGATTTCACCCTCCGAAATTCCGAAAAATTCCGCCATTCCTTTCACCAAAGTGGTTTTTCCCGCGCCCAGTTCTCCTGACAATAAGACAACCTCTCCGCCGGTCAGAGTGGCGGCAATTTGCCGACCAATTGATTTTGTTTCTGAAGAAGAGTGAGAAATGAAATTCATATTAAACCAGTTCCGGATAGAGTGGAAAGCGCGCCGTAAGATCAGCTACACTCCGCCGGATTTCCGCAAGGTACTGGTCGTCGGTATGGCGCGAGATCGCGTCGTTCATCATATCCGCAATCAGCTCCATTTCCGATTCTTTCATTCCCCGCGTGGTCAAAGCCGGTGTCCCGAAACGGATGCCGGAGGGATCCATCGGCGGTCGGGGATCATCGGGGATCATATTTTTGTTGACGGTAATGCCGGCCTTGTCCAAGGCGATTTGCGCTTCCTTGCCTGTTAATCCTTTTGGCGTTACATCCACCAGTAATAAGTGATTGTCAGTGCCACCGAACATCAGTTTGTAGCCGAAATCATTGAATTTTTTTTCCAGAATTTTCGCGTTCTTTTTGATCTGAATGGCGTATTCCTTGAACGATGGTTCCAACGCTTCTTTGAAGGCAACCGCCTTCGCGGCGATGTTATTTTCGTGCGGGCCTCCTTGAAAACCGGGGAAAACCGCTTTGTCAATAACTTTCGCGAATTTTTCCTTGCACATAATCATCCCGCCGCGCGGACCGCGCAGAGTTTTGTGGGTGGTGGTGGTAACCACATCAAAAATCGGCACCGGATTCACCATTTCGCCGGCGGCAATCAGTCCGGCGATATGGGCGATGTCGGCCATGGTGATGGCGCCGATCTCATCGGCGATTTCCTTTATTTTGGCGTATTCAATTTCGCGGGAATAGGCGCTGTAGCCCACCAAGACGATTTTCGGTCTGTGCTCCAGAGCCATTTGACGTAAATTATCCAAATCAATTTTGCCGGCCGGATCGGTTTTGTAGCGAACAAAATTATAAATTTTGGACATGTAGGTGACCGGATGACCGTGCGTGAGGTGGCCGCCGTGCGATAAATCCATGCCGAGAACAGTGTCTCCCGGATTCAGGAGAGCGAAATACACGGCGACATTGGCCGGCGCGCCGGAAAGCGGTTGCACATTGACATGCTCGGCGCCGAACAATTGCTTGGCGCGGTCGATGGCCAGTTGCTCCACCTGATCAATGTACTCACAGCCGCCGTAATATCTCTTACCAACATATCCTTCGGAATATTTGTTGGTCAGAACCGAGCCGAGCGCCTGAAGCACGGCGAGAGACACGAAGTTTTCCGAAGGAATCATTTCCAGTCCGGATTCCTGGCGGTTCAATTCGCTCCGGATCGCGGATTGAATCGGCGGATCATAATCCGCCAGCTTCATTTTGTTCATAGACAATGTTAAAAATAATGAAATCGCCGTCGGCGGATTATTTGAATTCCAACGATTCAAAAATCATATTTTTTTTAGATCATTTGCTAAATTTCATTGTTATAATAGCACTATCAGACCCGCTAGGCAATCAGCGAAATCCATGACATCTAGCCACTGCTCAATTTCTTTATCATGTAGGTCTTCACCTTCCGATATCCCAGTTTTCGATAATATCCCCGGACGCCGACGCCGGAAATCACCGCGACTTTTTTGAAATTTTTTTCCGTCGCGATTTTCTCCGCCGCTCCCATCAACTTTTTCCCCAGGCCTTTGTGCTGGCTGGCGTCTTTGTTCTTTTCCCCGATGCCGATTAATTGTCCGTAGACATGAAGTTCGCGGATGAAGGCGCAGCCTTTCAGCTCCGGAAAAGCATCATTCAATTTAGATTTTTTCGAATGAGCGGGCAGACGCAAGCGCGCGAAACCGAATACCGCTGTTCTTTTTTTGTCCTCAAAACTCAAAAAATATTCGTCGCCGCCAATGGTTTCGTAGCGATCGACAAAAAATATCGGCGCGGATCCGCTGAGCCGTTTTTGCGTTTTCGCGTCAATGTGTCCGATTTCCCGGCAACGCAAACAACGACAATTCAGATCGCGTTTTTTCATTTCCCTAATCAGAGTTTCCCTTAAATTGGTGATGATATTTCCGGCTTCAATCTCATTGGCCGGAATATCGCGAATCAAACGGGAAATTCGACAGTAGCGCGGCGTCGCCAATTTCATTTGGATCAACGCTTCAAACATTTCCGGAGTGTTTCCATAGGGAATGTATTCGCCCCGTTTGAATTCATCGTACAGCTCGGTATTTTTGACGACCGTGCAGGGATAAATTTTGATCATATCCGGCTTCAACCCGGGGTCGGAAAAAATTTCTCGGTACATCGCGAGATCGTGTTCCGGATCGGATCCGGGCAGATCAGGCATGAAATGGAGATCAACCTTGAAACCGGCTTCACGTAGGCTGGCCATAGCTACCCTGAATTGTTCCACCGTGTGTCCGCGTTTCACTCGTTCCAGAATTCTATCGTCCGTGGCTTGCAAGCCCAATTCCACCCGCGTGCAGCCCAGCTGGCGCAGGTGTTTAATGGTAAC